>NZ_DATGKU010000199.1:0-4720 GCF_035294505.1 Chthonomonas sp.
TCATTCTCTTGCTGTTTCGGCTCTTCGCTCTGAGATACGAGCTGAAGCGACAGACAGAGGAGGCAACACAATGATAAAAGTAGAAGCGATGATTCGCCCCCAAAAGCTGGACGATGTCACCGCGGCGCTCTCCGAAATAGGGGTGCGGGGCATGACCATTACCGAGGTGCGCGGTTCAGGGAAGCAGAAGGGGCTTACGCACCTTTATCGAGGAGTAGAGTACACGGTAAACCTTTTACAGAAGGTGAAGATCGAGATCGTCGTGAAGGATTCGGAGGCTCAACTTGTGGCAGAAACCATCGCCAAAGCCGCCCGTACCGGCGAGATCGGAGACGGAAAAATCTTCCTTTCCCCTATTTCTGACGTCATCCGCATCCGAACCGGTGAAACCGGCGAGGCGGCGCTGGAATAGGCACCACACAACCTCGTTTTATTCCCCTTCCTCGATGGCTTCGCGGAAGGGGGATTTTATTGGCTCCCAAACGTTGGCACAACCCACGTGCAGCTTATTGACATCGCCCGACCTAGTTCAGTAAAATGGCGTCTTATGGAAAACTCCGCATTGGTCGCGCCACCCAAACGCTCGCCGCTGACCTCGGCGGCCATGCCTCCGATACATCTAGCAGCCTTTGAGGGGCCGCTCGATCTGCTCTTGCACCTTATTCGCATTAATGAGATAGACATCTACGACATCCCGATCGCCGAGATCACCCGGCAGTATCTGCAGGTTATAGAGGCCATGGAGGCGTTGGATTTGACCATCGCCGGGGAGTATCTGGTTATGGCGGCCACTCTCATCGAGATCAAGTCGCGCATGCTGCTGCCACAAACGCCGAAGGAGGAGGATGCAGTGGAGGCGGAGGAAGACCCTCGCGCAGAGCTGGTGCAGCGTCTGTTGGACTATCAACAGTTTCGCGATACGATCGCCACGCTGCAGCGATGGGAAGAGGAGCGACGCCGCGTCTATTTTCGCGACGCAGCGCAAAATGTGGAGGACTACCTGCTGCCTGTTCCCCAAGGAGAGATTACGCCGGCGCAGTTGCACCACGCTCTCCATCAGATGTTGGCACGCGCCGGCCTAGAGGAGAAGCCACTCACCACCGTTGTACCACGGCGTCGCCTTAGTCTGCGCCTTAAGATGCTAGAGATTGTGCGCAAGCTAGAGGCCGTTGCTCCAACGGCAGTGCCCTTCGAGAGCTTTTTCATGCTGCCGGGGCCGCTTTATGACATTGTGCTCACCTTTCTGGCCGTTCTAGAGCTTTTGCGGCTTGGGCGCGTGAGAGTGGAGCAGGCCGAACCTTTTGCTCCTTTTTATCTTTATGCAGCGCAAGAGGTCTCCGAGTCATGAGCCTCTCCTTAGAAGCGGCACTGGAGTGCCTTCTCTTCGTTTCCGGCGAACCTCTTCCCGTGGAGGAGTTGGCTCGGGCCACCGGAGAGGAGCCGTTGCGGGTGGAGGAGGCGCTTCGTTCGTTGCAGGTCGCGCTTGTAGAACGCCGCAGCGGTCTGCAGTTGCTACGCATCGCAGGGGGCTGGCAGTTGGCCACCCGTCCGGAGTATGCGGAGTGCGTGGGGCGTTTACTAACGCCGCGCTCTAACAAGCTTTCCCGTGCGGCATTAGAGACGCTGGCGATTATCGCCTATCGTCAGCCTATTACGTTGCCGGAGATAGAGGCGATTCGAGGCGTTTCATCCGATGGCGTTCTCAAAACGCTCTTGGAGCGGCGTCTTATTGCCGAAGCGGGCAAGAAGGTTGCTCCCGGCCGTCCCACACTTTACGTTACGACCTCCGAGTTTTTGCACTATTTCGGCATTGCCGGTCTTGAAGAGCTGCCTCCTCTTGAGACGGAACCATCTCCACCATCGGAATTGCCGGCCGAGTCGGCGGTGGAGGGGGTCTACCCGCGGAGCGGCTAGGTATTTTGAAGGCGGTTTGTGGGTCGTAGCTCTTGACAAGAGCGAAGGCGGCGTTGTATCATAAAAAGTGCAGAGAGATATTGCCGGGTGGTGCAGTGGTAGCACAGCTGACTCTGGATCAGTTGGTCGGAGGTTCGAATCCTTCCCCGGCAGTTTAAGCGGATGCTTCTCTATCGAGCATCCGCCTGTTTTGTTTGTTCTGTCTGTTTCATTAGATTATTATGACGGCGCGGCCCCCTGAAGCGTGGGAAGACGTCGGCCTAGAGAAATCGCGAGGATTCATCCTCAGCGGAGTGTCCCATCCGAATCCATCGCAATAGATAGCAGTAGATGAAGACGCAGGCAAGCGTAGACCTGCCTAGGCCTGTGGCAAAAGAAGCAAAAACGGCCTAGCCTTCGAGAAGGAGCGTTTCGGGGTCTTCGATAAGCTCCTTGACGCGCACAAGAAAGCGCACCGCGTCGCTGCCGTCTATCAGACGATGATCGTAGGAGAGAGCCAAGTACATCATCGGGCGTATCACGATCTCCCCATTCACCACCACCGGACGCTCCTGAATTTTGTGCATGCCCAAAATGCCCACCTGGTTGCCGTTGAGAATGGGGGTGGAAAGCAACGACCCGTAAACGCCCCCGTTGGTGATGGTGAAGGTGCCGCCCATTAGCTCCTCAAGCTTAAGCCTGCCCTCCCGAGCACGAGCGGCCAGATCGGCGATCTCGGCCTCGATCTCGGCAAAGGTCTTCCTATCCGCATCGCGTATTACAGGCACGGTTAACCCGCGCTCGCTGCCTACGGCAATCCCTATATCGTAATAATACTTTTTGACGACTTCGTTGCCTTGAATCTCGGCGTTGAGATAGGGAAACGCCTTCAACGCCCCAACAACGGCCTTGGTAAAGAACGACATGAAGCCGAGGTTGACCCCATAGCGCTCCTTGAAGGCATCGCGACGGCGCTTGCGAATCTCTATTACTGCGCTCATGTCGGCCTCATTGAAGGTGGTGAGCCGAACCGCATTGCGCTCCGACTCTTGGAGATTGCGAATGAGCGTGAGCCGTAAACGCGATAGCGGCTCTCGCTCCTCTCGCCGACCAAATGAGGCCGTGAGCGATGACAGCACAGGCGGCAGCGTGCCGGAAGGCGTGGAGACCGTGGGTTTCTGAGGCTCTTTCTCGACGGAAGGTGGGGCAGAAGAGGATGCTTGGGTGAACTGGCGCACATCCTCTATGGTGATTTTGCCGTTCGGGCCGCTGCCCTTGCCTTTGAGGGCGCTGAGGTCAATGCCCTGCTCTACAGCAACCTTTTCGGCCAACGGGGTGGCAATAGGTGGATGCGCTTCCGTTTTTTCGGCTGCAGCGGTTTCGACGGGCGCGTTTTCAACGGCCGGTTTGGCCGGCTGCGGTGCCGCCGGCACGGCGGCCGCCTCCGCCTCTACCAGAATGGCAAGCACATCCCCGGGCTTTACTGTATCGCCCTCAGGATGAACGATCTTTTGCAGTATGCCGGTAGCAGGCGCGTAGACCGGTAGGCTAACCTTATCGGTGGCAAGCTCAACCACCTCCTCGTCGCGCTCTACGCGGTCTCCCTCCTTTTTATACCAGGTGCCGACCGTCGCTTCTACAACGGACTCGGCCAGTTGCGGCACTTGTATCTCAACGCCCATAGAATTGCGATCCTCTTTCCGAATTCGGTTTTTATGGTACCACAGCCGCAGGCCTTATAACTCAAGGCCAGGCTTTAGCGGGGGTTCTTCAGAGCCGATGGGTTCGCCAAAAGCGCTATTTGGCGATCCGGGCAGCCTCCCGACGCGAGAGGGAGGGCGCGGGAATATCGGAGAGGGCAGCCCGAAGGATGCGCTCCTGCACGACGAGGTGGCGCGGACGCGAACCCTCCGCCGTGCTTGCCGATTCCTCCCTGCCGATATAGCGAATAGGACAATCTATCTCTAGCTTCTGCAGCAGAGCACGCAAACGCTGCTCCATAAAGCTCCAGGCGCCCATGTTTTGTGGCTCTTCTTGCAGCCAAACCAGCTCACGTATGTTGGGATAGCCGCCGATAACCTTTGCAAGGGCCTCCGCAGGGAAGGGATAGAGCTGCTCCACACGCACAACGGCCAGACGCTCCTGCTTGAAAACCTCTTCGCGAGGTTCTCCGTTGGGCTGATAGAGGAGGTTCATATAGACCTTGCCGCTGCATAGAATAAGCCGCGTGACACGGTTGGCGCGATTTCGCGCCTCCTCATCATCGAGCACCGGCTGAAAACGCCCTTCCACCAGCTCTTGCAAGGAGGCCGCTGCGTTTTTGTCGCGCAAGAGGCTTTTCGGGGTGAAGATGACTAGCGGCTTCGGGCTATGGCGCATGAGAGCGGCCTGACGCCTGAGAACGTGAAAATACTGGGCGGCCGTAGTGCAGTTAACCACACGCATGTTGTTTTCGGCGCAGAGCTGCAGATAGCGCTCCACCCGAGCGCTAGAATGCTCCGGCCCTTGTCCCTCGTAGCCGTGCGGCAACAGCAGCACCAGGGACGGGCTTTGCCCCCACTTTGCATAGCCGGCCGCAATGAACTGGTCTATAATCACCTGGGCTCCATTGGCGAAATCGCCGAACTGCGCCTCCCACAGGGTGAGAGTGTCGGGCGCATGAACGCTATAGCCGTATTCAAAGCCAAGCACGGCGCTTTCGGAAAGAGGGCTGTTATAGACGGCAAAGGAGGCGCGCGCCTGAGGAAGATGCTCTAGCGGCGCATAGCGCTCGCCCGTCTCAACGTCGTAAAGGGCGAGGCGACGCTGATCGAAGGTGCCGCGCTCC
>NZ_DATGKU010000200.1:0-29884 GCF_035294505.1 Chthonomonas sp.
GTGGCCATGGCGACGGTGTCCCACCCGTTCCCATCCCGAACACGGTCGTGAAAGCCGTCTGCGCCGAAAATACTGGAGGGGCAACCCTCTGGGAAGATAGGACGCTGCCAGAAACTCTGCACGAAACCGCCGAGCGATCCCACCGATCGCCCGGCGGTTTGTTTTGTTTAACGTCTCTAGGCGGTCAGCGGGTAACCTCAATGCCAACGAGACTGCGCTCAAGGCCGACATAGGGGTTACCAGAAAATCGCAAGATTTTCTGGGGCAGGGTGCCCTCCCCCTCCCCCAATGAGGGGAGACCAATAAGTTTATTGGCAGTTTCTTTTGATAGGCTTCCCTTCGAGAACTCACCACAACCGCCCCCTTTCTCCCGAATCGGGGGAAAGGATGGGATAGGGGGC
The DNA here is from genome assembly GCF_035294505.1 of Chthonomonas sp. Classification (NCBI taxonomy): domain Bacteria; kingdom Bacillati; phylum Armatimonadota; class Chthonomonadia; order Chthonomonadales; family Chthonomonadaceae; genus Chthonomonas; species Chthonomonas sp. The sequence continues at coordinate 402 of NZ_DATGKU010000200.1, forward strand.
GAACAAAGCTAACTTGCTTGGTTAACTGCCTCTAGAACCGTGAAGCCAGCAGTCTCTACAGCCCCTATCTCTCTGGCCGCTGCGTTGCTGTCTGCAAGACGAAAGGCTGGGATAGAGGACGAACAAGATAAGCTCACTCTGCTAACTTGCTCTAGAGCTGTGAGATTGGCAGTCTCTGCTGCCCCACCCAATCCCTCAGAACCGGTCGGAATGGAAACGCAAGATTTCTCGCCTTCGGCTCGAAATGACAGTGGTGGTATCGGCTCGAAATGACAGTTGTTCCTCTCGGCTTCGGCTCGAAATGACAGTCGTATCGCCGGCTCTTCATGCCCCCACCCCCCCGCCCCTCCCCCTATCAGGGAGAGGGGCACCTCGCGGTGAGCATCTCAGCGGCCAGCCCAGTTTCCGTAATCGTCTCTTTCCCTGGCCGCTGCATCGCCGTGCGCTAGCACCTCCCGAATCGGGGGAAAGGACGGGATAGGGGGCGAACGAGGCCAGCTTGCTTATCAGTCCCACCCCCCCACTTCCTTCCCCTGCAGGGGAAGGGGAGAGCAATAGGCTTACTCTCGGTTCCCTACGGAGAGAGTTGCAAACTAACTGGCTGCTTGCTCCGGTAGGCCTTCTTGTGAAGGCTCAGGAATGAGAAGCGCAATAAACAAGGCCGGCACGTAAAGCCATGCAACCCATACCAAGGCCCGTGCAAAGTTGGAGACGGGCGCAAGAACCCCAAACACCACCGTGCCGATGGCCGCCACAATGCGACCGGTGTTGTAACTGAAACCGGCGCCCGTGGTACGCAATAATGTGGGGAAGAGAGGAGGGATGTAAAGCGGGTATAGCCCGAAGACGCCCTGAGAGAAGAAATGGGCCCAAATGATGTAATACAGAATCGTTACGTGATTGTGCGGAAATGCATAGGCCGCTAACATGCCAAGCCAGGCGCCAATAAAGGTGATGGAGATGGCGATCTTATAGTTGAACCAACGCGCAAGGAGGGCCGCAAAGTAGTTGCCTCCGATGGCCATGATGGTGGTGATGAGACTGGCAAAGGCCACATAGTGTTGCTTCTGTACGTCGCTCCAGTGCGCGATGTCGGGAAGCTGCCGTAACTGCTGCGGATACCAGAAGATAAGCGCCCAAACGGTGGTGAGGGAGGCGGAACAGATGAGCAGAGAAAGAATGGTTGTGCGGAGCACAGGGCCGCGAAATAGCTCGATAATGGGTGGATCGGGCTGCTGCTGTTTCGCCATAGTCCACTCCTCCGGTTCGGGAACGGCACGGCGAATCCAGTAAACCAAAAGAGCGGGTAAAGCCCCCACCAAAAACACCAGACGCGGATTTGCCGCAAAAACGCCGGCCGCTAAAGTCGCCACCAAAATGCCACATTGAAATGCCGATTGTAAGGTGGCGCTTACCCACGGGCGCCAACGCTTTGGCCATGTTTCGCACACCAGAGAGGAACCGGCAGCCCACTCGCCGCCAATGCCCAGCGCGGCTAGAAAACGAAGCCCTAAAAACGTCTGCCAGTTAGGGGCCAGTGTAGAAAGCCCGGTGCAGAGCGAAAAGAGCAGAATGGTGAGCGCCATGGTGCGACTGCGCCCGATCCTATCACCCACGCGCCCGAAAAGAGTGCCCCCTAACGCCCAACCTACCAAAAGCGCCGCCTGAATGTAACTACCGATGTGCACAACGGTTGCTTTGGGGGTGCCAGCAGGTACCAGCATAGGCACCAACGAACCGGCAACCAGCACATAGAGCGTGCTATCCATGCCATCGAAAAGCCAGCCTAGCCAGGCGGCCAGTCCACCCTGCAACTGGCGCGAGGTGAGATCACGCAGAGAGGTAGGCTCGGAGAGCGATTGGGCCGACATCGGCAAACAGTCCTCCTTAAGATTCCATACTATATTCGCTGTTTTGCCGTCTGTATCCTGCTTGCAGAAACCATATAGGGTAAGCCACGGTCTGGGCTAGGTAGGAGAAGTCCGCGGCCAAGTTCGTCTGTCGCGCATCTTGCGAATGCTCCCTGAGAATAAAGAGATAACTAAAGAACGATGTGGAATAGACGAATCATACTAAGTAAAGCGTGCGAAGGGAGAAAAGCGTGGTCGCTTTCTGGGCCGCTATCATGGGGGCACTTACCGTTACATTAATCGGTCTTTGGCAGTCGAGCACCCGCTACTACGCCTGGCGACGGCTCAGACGTCGCTTTGCCGGTATGGTGGTATCTGCCGAGCCGTTGTGGCAGAACCATAGTTCCTCTCTTGTGTTGCGCCCGCTGTCGAAGAGCACCGATTCCGAGTCGCTCTGCATTCCCGCCACCTTATGGGCGGCCAAGCGCTACCGCCTCTATTTCTTGCTAGACCTCGATAAGAGCTGCCTGCCGGAAACTATGGCCGAATGGATGCAGAGGGGGAGTCTGCTCTTTGTTGAGATGACCGGAGAGACCGCCATCTATCGCGCAGAGGTTCGGCTCTGCGGAATCCATGTTCGGTCACAAGGGCTTTTAATAAAAACAACGCGCCCGTTGTGGGCGGTACGCATTCAACGTCGTCAATACGCTCGCGTTGCCGTGGCGTTGCCGGTTACCCTGGAACGTATCGAGGAGACCCCGGTTCGTCAGACGGTTGAGGATGCGCCGAAACCTGCAGAGAATCGAGAGAGGCAAACCCTGCGGCACCGATTCGATGCAACCTTGTGTGACCTCTCTGCGGGTGGATTTCGAGCGGAACTTCACTGTGAGGGTAGCCCCCAAGCGGCGGCCCTGCTGTCGGAGCTTCTGGCGCCTCAAACCGTACTGAACGTGCATCTGCCGATTATTGGGTTAGAAAAAGCCCAACTGCGCGCGCGTGTGCTTACCTGCGATCGCATCTTAACGCGCTGTGGACTGGGCGTTCGTTTTACCTGCAGCTTCCTTGCCCCCGAGCCTTGGGAGCAGGAGGAGATCATGCATTTCGTGTTTCAAAAACAACGGGAGGAACTGCAGCGTCGTCGTCCCTCCCGGTTCGTTTAGAAGTAGGTGACCCTGCTAGTGCTTCTTTCTGGCGCTGCCCTTGTGTTGCTTCGTGCGAGCGGTATGATGAGACGGCCGATTTGTATGCCGTGCTGTTTGAGGATGGGAGCGATGCTCGGCAACGCGGTTTAGCAGTCGCTGCATGGCAGCCAGATGCGTTTGCGCTCGCCGTAGGTCTTGCTGAAACTTCGTGGAGCGGTAGGTTTGCGCTTGCGCCGGCAATATCGCCGTAAGCAGGGCCAGCAAACCCACCAAAGCCACAATGCGGGTTACAGCAGCACGCATCCTCCTGTTTCCTCCTTATAACCCGTTTTAGAAGGGAAGCCTCCGGTCGCTTCCCTTCTATTTTTACGGTGAAACCCTACCCAACTGTTCAGCCCGCTTGGGCCGTGGTGGGAGGCGGCGTGATCTTTATGGGCACAATGTGTTTTGGAATAAAGCTGCGGTCTAGAAAGGCCGAGAGAGGGAGCTTGTGCTTTAAAACGCCCACCTTCACCGCTTCATCCATAATGTCCTCCATGTCCTTGTCGGTGGGGGTGAGCATCGAGTAGCTGACGCGATCGGGAGGCGTTGTGAGCACGTAGCGCAGGAGTTTTGGGTCTTGGCGATAGTAGGGAGCGACCACTTCCGCCGCTTCAATGCGATGCTTGTCGGCCCAAGCACCGCTATCGGCGATGCCGCGCACGAGGTCGGCAACGAGCATCGGATTCGAGTGAATCAGCTTATCGCTCACCACGAGCACGCAGGAGACAAAGCCCGGCCACAGGTCTTTAGCATAATACAGCGGTCGCCCTATGCCCATCATCTCGGCTTTGCCGGGGTTGGGTTCGCCTACAAAGAAGGCATCTATGGCATGAGCAGCCAATGCTGCCGGCATGTCTGGAGGGGCCATTTGAACAAACTTAATGTCGTTGGGTTGCATACCCTCCTGTTCCATCCGTCGTCGTAAAACGAGATACTGATTGCTGGTAAAGCTGGGAATGGCTAGGGTGCAGCCCTTGAGATCGCGTAGGCTTTTGGCTTTGCTGTTTTTGGGCACGATAAGCGTAGAGCCGTCTCGATGGCCGAGATAGACGATCTTACACGGCACCCCCTCTTCCACAAGTTTCATGGCGAGCGGTGCCAAAATAAAACTGGCCTGCAGCCTCCCGGATTTGAAGGCCTCGCAGAGGGTGGGGAAGTCCATAAACCGCCACGACTCAAACCGAGCAAATTTACTGGTTCGCGTGGCGTAGTCGGTAACAGGGCAGGTGAGGTGACAAGTAACCGGCAAAAAGCCGACCTTCAGCACCTCTCGTGGGCCGTTGTGTTGTTGGAGAGCCTCAGCGATGTTTGAGTAAAACCGCAGGGTGCCAAGCACGACGAGGGAAAGAACCATACCGAAGCAACCCTGCAGCAGCGGAGAACGCTGAAACTGTTTCCAGAGAGTAGATTTCATTTTGATGCTCCTTCCAATCCCATTTCGATTAAAAGGCGTTGTGTTGTTTCGATAACAGCAGGATGAGTGAGATTGCGCGGACGGGGCGCATTAACCACCAACTCGCATTGTATGCGTGCCGGACGCTCCGAAAGCACGATAACTCGATCGGCCAGATGGGCGGCCTCTTCCAGGTCGTGCGTTACAAGCACCACGGTGCGCGGGCGTAGCGAGAGAATTCGGCCTAGCTCTTGTCGTAGCTGCAGTCGGGCGATGTAGTCGAGCGAAGAGAAGGGTTCGTCCATCAGCAGGATGTCGCTCTCGTCGGCTAAGGCACGGGCAAGCTCCGCGCGTTGCTTCATGCCGCCCGAAAGCTGGTGCGGGTAGCTATCGGCAAACATGGGCAGTTCCACAAGTTCAAGCATCTCGGCAAGCTTTTTTTGCCGCTCGCTGCCCTTCGACAAGCGTCTTAGTCCTAAACCGATATTCTCGGCCACGGTGAGCCACGGAAAAAGCCCGCCCTGTTGATAGATCATGCGGACCTCCCCGTGGCGCTCGATCTGTCCCTTTGTGGGCTGCTCGTAGCCGGAGAGAAGACTTAACAGGGTCGTTTTTCCGCAGCCGGAAGGTCCCACGATGGCCAGAAATTCGTGGCGTTTGATCTCTAAGTTAAAGTTTTCGATGACGCGCAAGGGGCCGTAGGAGTGTTCCAGCTCCCTAATGGTAACCGCTGCTAAGCCGTTGAGCGGTGTCTGCATTGTGGTATGTGTTGTTGCGAGGTCGCTTTGTGTCATAAAAACCCCCTTATGGTTTCATGATCGTTTTCTTTAAGGTTTAAGGCCGCCCCACGCCCAAACCGTCCGCAACACGGTTAATGTAGTTGAACCAAGAGGCTATTAGGTTGATCTGCAGAATAGCCTTGTCATCGAAACCGTGCGCGCGCAAACGCTCGATGTCCTCTCGGCTTACCGAGGCCGGTTCAAGCGTAAGTTTGGCCACGTAGTCCAGCATAGCCCTGTCGGCAGGGTCTAGATCGGCTTTTCGATAGTCTTCGCGAATGGCGTTTGCCAACGCATCGTCTTTGGTAACGCGACGTAGAAACTCTACGTGTGACTCTGTTCAATAGAAACAGTGGTTGAGCACGGAAACGGTGGCGGCGATCATCTCGTGCTGTTTGCGCGAAAGCGGCAGTTCCGGCGACATAAGGGTACCGAAGGTCGCAAAGGCATGATAGAGCGTTTCGGGCAGCAGGCTGTGCGAGAGCACGATGCTCTCGCCCTTCACGGCCTCCACCGGCAGCTTGTACTCTGGTGGATACAGGTTCCCCTGCTTTAGCATCGCCTCTAGAACCTCCGGCGATTCGTTGGGTTGAACGATCTTGATCCAGGTCATAGCGTGCTCCTCAGTTTCTATAGCCCCACTGTACCGAGGGCGATTTCGCAAGCAGCAAGACGAACTTATCCATAAACACCCCAATAAGCCCAATAACCACCATGTGCACGACGAGGAGGTCTTGGCGTAGGGCGTTGCGGTCGTCATAGATGGCAAAACCGAGGCCGCTACGGGTGCCCACCATTTCGGCGGCTACCAGCACGACCCAGGCGATGCCGAGAGTAACTCGTAAGGCGGTAATGAGTTGCGGAGTGATGGCAGGCAGCGTAACGAGAAGAATGCGGCGCACTCCCCGAATGCCGAAGTCGTGCGCCACACGGAAGTAGACCTCCGGAATGGCGGCCACGGCCGAGGCCACCGAGACGGCCATGGGGAAGAACACCGACATAAAGATGAGGAAGATGGCCGGAGGATCGCCCACGCCGAACCAGGTGATAGCAAAACCTATCCAGGCGAGGGGCGATAGGTTGCGGAAGAAGTTGATGATGGGAAGGAGAGCCGTGCGCACCCACGGGCTATGGCCGAGCCATAGGCCCATGGGGATGCCGAGGAGGACGGCGATGCTGAACCCGGCGGCCACGCGCCATAGAGAAACGATAATATCCTGCCAAAGTCGTTTAGAATGCCATTCCTCCTGAAAGCCATGCCAAACGTCGGCTGGGGTAGGGAAGACCGTAGCAGGAAGCCGATGCAAAGCACACAACAGCCACCATAGGCCTAATGCGCACAGGAAAAGCACAAAAGGCGCAAGCACCGCATAGGTAGAAGAAGGCTTACTTTGATAGCGCATAATGGTCTTCTTACTCTCCTAAGATAGCTTTAACGCAGCGAGGATGCGTTTTTGGTTGCCGAGTATCTCGTTTTGGTTATGCAGCAGGGTCTGCTGGTTCTCCAAAATCTTCTCTTCCCGCGTGAGGATGCGCTCTTGATTGCTGATAATCTCCTTCTGGTTGCCAATGATCTCTTTCTGATTACCGATGATCTCCTTTTGGTTGCCGATGATCTCCTTTTGGTTGCTCACAATCTCTTTCTGGTTATCCACGATCTCCTCTTGGCGATTTTGAATGCGCTCTTGGTTTACGAGCACCATCTCCATGGTGGCCATTTGCGATTGGAGCTGCTCCATCGTGGTGAGGATCGTCTGTTGTGTGGCCGTGATGGCCTGTTGACTGGCGATGATCGTCTGCTGATATGCTGCCAGAGTCTGCTGTTGAATGGCTGTCTCCTCCGACATATTCCGGTTCATTCCTTTCTGCATCTTCATCTTCTCTTTGTGTTGTGGTTACCTCCGAGACCTCTTGCATCTCCGTGGGTTCGGGTGGCGGTGTCTCCATGTCTATGCACACATGAAGCAGGAACTCTTCGTTTTCTAGGATGAGGTCGGCCTGCCCTGGAATGCGATCGGGGCGGGCGGGCGCGTAGCGCACGAAGCGAAAAGGAATGTAGTGCCGCCCCGATAGGCAGAGCATTGAAACGTGCGTTAGCCCTCGAAACGAAACCAATCGCTGATCCAGCACCATCGGGTCATGAGGGTCGAACTGCACGTGAACCCTTTTGTCGGCCTTATAGGCCTCGCAGGCTTTGCTAATGGCGCGTACGGCCATCTGCGAGGAAAGCCCATAGCGATTGCGAAGCTCCTGATAGACCAGCGGCTGTAGGGCCAGCTTGTTGGCGATGCGATAGGTATAGGCCACATCGGCCACATGCTGGCAGGCGCCGTTGAAGGCCTCGATGGTTTCCAGCAACGCACGCTGCTGGTCTTCATTTGTTTCAAGGCGTAGCACCAGTGTCTGCTTCATGGTAGTTCTATTCTAACACAGGAGGGAACAGGAGCGCAATAGATCATAGACATTTTTTTGTGCATAGACAAAATCACGTATTTGTTTGAGAGAGTTTAGCCCCTTTCGTTGCGGGGAGGGGTGGGCACAGTAGCGGAAAAGAAGGAAGTGACTTGTGGTACGCCTAAATATCCACAAATAGGTTTCAACCGTGGTGCAAGCCCCTAACCGGAGCTTCGACACCCCGATGTTTTAGTAGGGCAGGAGGAAAGCCATGCCACACTATGTCCAACGCGGCACCGTTCCGCGCAAACGTCATATCCAGTTTCGCAAGCCCGATGGCACGCTCTATAGCGAGCAGGTATTCGGCACAAAGGGGTTTTCCGGTATCGCCTCCATTCTCTATCATCTCCATCCGCCCACGCAGGTTCAGAACTTCGAGCCGCTGATGGACCTCCGGCCGGCACTGGCCAATCGGCAAGCGCTACGCCATCACCATCTGCGCACCGCGGGCGCTCAGCCCCAGGGCGATGCCATTTCCGGGCGCATTCCGTTATTGGTGAATGCCAATGTCACTCTTTCGCTGTGCTGCCCCAAGTTCACCATGCCGTATCTCTATAAAAACGCCGATGGCGATGAGCTGATCTTTGTGCATGAAGGGCAGGGCACGCTACACACCATGTTTGGGCCGCTGACGTTTGGCGAGGGAGATTACCTGGTCATCCCACGCGGCACCATCTATCAGTTGGAACTGTTGCACTCCCCCATGCGGCTTCTGGTCGTTGAGGCCGTTGGGGGGCCGATAGAGGTGCCGAAGCGATATCGCAACGAATACGGCCAGCTGCTAGAGCATGCCCCGTTCTGTGAACGCGACATTCGCGTTCCGGAAACGTTAGAGGTGCATGAGGAGACGGGGCATTTTGAGGTGCGCATTAAAGCGCAGGGCGCCCTCACCGCCTATCACTACAATTTTCATCCCTTCGACGTGGTGGGATGGGATGGCTATCTCTACCCGTGGGCGTTTAACATCCACGACTTCGAGCCGATCACCGGTAGCCTGCACCAGCCGCCGCCAACGCACCAAACCTTTTCCGGCCCCAACTTTGTTGTCTGCTCGTTCGTACCTAGAATGTTGGACTATCATCCGGAAGCGGTGCCCATTCCCTACAACCATAGCAATGTGGATAGCGATGAGGTGCTCTACTATGTGAACGGCAACTTCTCAAGCCGTCGGGGCATCGAACGCGGTTCCATTACCCTGCACCCGGCCGGTCTTCCTCACGGCCCTCAACCCGGCGCTGTTGAGGCGAGCTTAGGCCTTAAGCGTACGGAAGAGATGGCGGTGATGCTCGATACCTTCTATCCACTGCAGATCACCGAAGCCGCCCTCGCGTTTGACGATCCAACCTATCCCAAGAGCTGGCTGCCACGGAGTTAAGAAAAAATTAATGGAAAACTCGTCTAACATGCAGGAGTTTGTGGGTATAGACCCTGCCGACCTCACGCCGCCGGAGGTCTACCGCCTGCTGCTGCACCATGTGGCCCCGAGGCCTATCGCTTTCGTTTCAACTCTTTCTAAAGAGGGAGTGCCCAATTTAGCTCCCTTCAGCTTCTTCATGGCCGGAGGATCAAACCCTCCTTCGGTGGTCATCTCCCCCACCAACAATCGCCATGGGCAGCCCAAAGATACGCTGGTCAACATTCGCGACACAGGGGAGTACACGATCTCGGTGGTGAGCTATTTTATGGCGGAGCGAATGAATCGGGCCTCTGCCGACTACCCTTATGGCGTTAGCGAATGGGAGAAAGCCGGCTTCGTGCCGACACCTTCTGTGAAGGTAAAACCGGCTCGTGTTGCGGAGAGCCTTATGGCGATGGAGTGTCGTCGGTTTCAGATTGTGGAACACGGTGGAGGCCCCATATCGGCCAACTATATTATAGGCGAGGTGGTCTATTTCCACGTAGCCCGCTCGCTTTTGCTGCCGGATGGCCGTATAGACGCAACGCGCGTGGACTACATTGGGCGTATGGGCGGCGATTGGTATGTGCGGGCGCGGCCCGATGCCATGTTTGAAATGCCGCGCCCGCAGCTTTAAAAAGGGTAGCTTCGTCAAGAAGCTACCCTCCTTTGTTTGTCTGTTTTGTTTTTTAAGTTACTTCTGCTTCTGGTCGCCGAGCAACAGTTGAAGCAACGAGTTCGCCGCTCCTCCTTGCGGCCCTCCGATGATCTGTTGAGCATGCAGGGCGCGATTGATACGCATAAGGCAGTCGGCCAGATGAATGCGCGTATATTCATCATGCGGTCGCTTTAGGTCGGCCTCTATCTCATTACGCAAAGTGCGCAGTTGGTACCAGGCCAGCATTTTGGCATCCGCTGGAGCCGGATTGGTTGGGTTCACGACCATGTCCGACATGATATCTATGTAGGTGCGCTGCAGTTCGCGATGCAAGGCGTTGATGTTCTCTCCGTTGCCCAGCTCCGACCAGACGGCAGCGTTCACCGTATGGAATAGTTCGGTAAGCGGTAGCGTTTTTGCCGGGCCTACCTTGAACTCGTTGTTCACGATGCGGTCAAGGGTGATAGAGCTGAAGAGGTAACGAAGGCAACTCTCTTGGGCGCTGGAGATCGTGTCGAAGATGGGATAGTCCTGTCGCTGCAGCATAACGGCGAACCCGGCGTTTGGGTTGGTGGTAAAGTGGGTGTAGTAGCTCGACGGGAAGTTGAAGGCGTTAGAGCTGAGCATGTAGGTGCAGATGAGCTGTAGAGCGGCCTCCTGCTGTGCCCGCGGAATGGGCAGCAGCGTGGGATGTTCCAGGTAATCGCCGCGCTGGTTACGGTTCACATAGAGACCCCCGATGTAGCGTGCAGCGCGTGCTGCTGAAGCTACATGGATGTTCAATAGTCCGTTGAAATCGCGAGTGAATTCCCAGTAGCTCTGGCCGGGCGCCGGTACCCGCTTCGAGAGAGTGAGCAGAAGATAGCGCGAGAGGTCGAGAGAGCGCTTCCAATAGACGAGGGGGTCTGCGCCTAAGTCAAAACGAGTGACATCGGGGTCGAACTGGTCGGCGATCTCATCGCTTTCGTAGGCGTGCCCTGGCAAGTTGCAGGCCGAGGCGATCTGGTGCAACGTGTACAGCTCGGCTTCGGGGGTTTTGGCATTGGGGATGGGTAGGTAACCGTACTTGATAGCCCACTCGTCGTAAGGCCCGATGCGGGGCGTCCAGAAGGCAACGCCGCGTTGACGCAGCGCTGAGATGTTGAACGGCAGATAGTCCATCACCGAGGCCGAGATGCCGGTTTTATCTATGGTCTGTTCGTTCTTGAGTTGGTCGAGGGTGTGATAGGTGCTGGCAACAAAGTTGTGTCGTAGCCCAAGAATGTGCCCCATTTCGTGGGCCACCACAGAGCGCAGGTAGTCGTTTACATAGGCTGCCTCATCGGTTTTAACGAGGCCGGCCGGCTCCAACAGTTTCAGCGCCATACTGCCAAACCAGGCGTTCTGAACCCCCTCGGCGGGCATGTCGCAGCGCATCTCCTGCAGGGAGCGTTTCAGAAGCTCTTTGGGCGAGAGCGGCTGCATCATCTCGTTGAAGTAGGAGGCTGGGTCTACCTCCACTTGCTGTTCCACCTTGGTGAAGCGCACGAGGTTGGCATCAATGGTGATATCGGCGTTGAGAATCTGGCCGGTAAGTGGGTTAACCCGCATGAGGGAGACGGCGTAGCCACTGGAGGGCGAGGTAACCCACCGCACCACGTTATAGCGCATATCGGCCGTATCCCAGTCGGCGTTGTCGGGCATCTGCTTCACCACGATGGCGTTTTTGAACCCGATCTTCTCAAACGCCCGGTTCCAGTAGAGAATGCCCTCCTTAATCGCTTCGCGATACTGCAGCGGGATGGCGTTGTCGAGCCACATGACGATGGGCTTCACCGGCTCCGACAGCGGGGCGTTCGGGTTGGCTTTTACCAAATGCCATCGGTAGATGTAGTGTACGGACTGGTCGGCCTTCGAGTCGTCGTCAAGGTCTTGAAAGTCCACCTGAAAGTAGCCTACACGAGGATCGGCCAAACGCGGCATATAGCCGTTGTCGGTAGGTAAGGGGAACAGCGTATAGTTAACGATGAAGGGAATGGAGCGGTCATCGGCGAGCACGCTGTTGGAGCCACCTAACAACTCGGCCAAACTGGTTCCTCCACCACGCCCGATCTTCATAAAGTTGTAGTGGGTCTCTACCACAAGGTCTTTAGGAAAATTCTTGATACTGGTAACGTAGGTTTTGCTGCGGTCGAGGGCATAGCCTCCGCCGCCCCCACCGAGCAGCCCTCCAAGTGGATTGGAGAAGATGTCGGTAACTTGGGCGATGTCTCCTTTAAAGAGGTCGCTCACATCAATGAGTAGCGATTTTCGGTCGGGTTGTTGTGCTTTAATCACAAACGATTCGAGTTCTGCATCGGCAAAGGAGCGCTTCACCGCCCGCGCTAAAGGCGTATCGGGGCGCACGCGAAAGTTAATATTGGGCACCACGATGGTGAGCTTGCCGTCGGGCGTTTTTACAAATTTGAACAACAGGTCGTTGATGGGCGTGCCTGCCACGATCTGTGCCGAGGTACCGGTGCGAGCCGTTACCTCCATAAAAAGAGGTTTGTCCAACAAATCCTCCGGGATCTCCATATAAATGGTATCACCCTCATCTGTCTTTTTGCGATAGATGGTCACAAACCCCGGAAGTTTCTCAAAGCCTTTCACCTCGTCGTCTATGGTTTTGGGCTTAGGAGTCTCAGAGGCCGAGGCCACCCCGCCGGTCTTCACGTCGCCTAGGGGGCTACCCTCGGTTCGCTGAGAGGTAAAGCGGCCGCTGGCGAGGGTTGGAGCATCCGGCCCGCCGAAGGGCACGTTGTCTACCTGCAGATCGGATTTTACGGTATCTCCGCTGGACTTCTCGATCCACAACGTGCCCTTTGCCGTAATCGGGTGCTCACCGGAGGTTTCGGTGAAACTCAGTTCCACTCGAAAGGTGTCGGCAGAGGCGACCGTCTCCTCCCCATCAATCTTAAAATCGGCTTTGCCGGCACGAATGCCGAGTTTGTCGTTAGGCTGGTAGGTATAGCTCCAGCTATCTCCCACCCCCACGGGCTGTTTGGGGAAAACCACACTGGTGGCCTCTATAAGGCGCACCGAATCGCGCGCCTGCGCTTCGCCTTCGGCAGACTTGTAGGAGGCCAGTGTGCCATCGGGGTGGACGACAAGCACATCCGTTGTCTTCTCTTCATCGGGCAAGGGGGTAGAGTGGCCGTTGGTGGAGATTTCGCCCGATTCGGTGGTCTGCTCCAGGGTGACGTCGCCGGAAGGGGCCACATTGGTAAACTTCACCCGTTGTGTCTGTTTTATCTGCAGCGCTAAACTCATGCCTTCTGCAGAGACCTTGAGATCGGCCTCTTGCTGATAGCGTGCGATCTGACCTGCCTTAGCGCGAATGGCCAAGGTAACTTTGTGTGATGAGGCCTGCTGTTTTTGCTGCGATTGCGGAGGCTGTTGGGCACCACAGAGGGGCGCGACGCATAGCAGCAAAGTTGCGAGAACACAAAAACGCCCAAACGGTTTCATATAGGTACGTATCTCCTCAAGTCTGGGGACTTATGCCCACGAATTAATTTTACACCATTGTCACACTAAAATCGCCCGTCTAGGCATCGAAAGGCTGTGCCAAAAGACGAGTGGAAGGAAAAGTTGGCCCTTGGGACGGTGCGAAAGCACTTTTCTGGAATCAAGACTGCGGTTATTGGGCAGAGGTTTCGCCAAAATGGCGGTGAGTCACCCACGCAGGAATGTGGTTGTTAGCACCTCTTTAGGCTCATGGCCTCCGCATGATGTCAAATCGGCGATTAGGCAGGAGAAGGCAAAGCCTATGAAGAATTACCCACTTAGAAAAAGTTCATCGTGTGCCGATGAACGGCCTTAAAGATCAGCCTCTGGAAAAGGAGTTGGTAAAAAAACGATGCCAAAAGACAAAGTTCGTGTAGGGTTTATCGGATGTGGAGGTATCTCGCGCGCCCACCTGCCCCATCTTTCTAAGTGGGAGGACGTAGAGCTGGTAGCGTTTTGCGACATTGTGGTGGAACGCGCTAAAAAGCGGTCGGAGGAGTATGGTGGCGGGAACGTTTACGATGATGCCGCCACCATGCTGAAGAAGGAACAGCTCGACGCCGCCTATATTTTAATTCCCACCTACGCTCATGGAGCGCCGGAGCGCGCCTGTATTGAAGCCGGCGTTCACTTTTTGGTGGAGAAGCCGCTCGGTCTCTATCCCGACGATCTGCGCAAACTCAGCAAGGAAGTAACGGCTTCTGGGCTTATCGCCTCAGCGGGTTTCATGAATCGCTATCGCAAATCGATCAATCGTGTAAGGGAGCTTTTGAAAGGGGATACCGGCATTCTCCTAGATGGAGGGTGGATCGGAGGGCCACCGCTGCAGCGCGAGGGAGACTATTTTGCCAACAACCCCATCGGGTTATGGTGGCCGGTGAAGGAGAAAAGCGGCGGGCAGATGGTTGAGCAGGTCATCCACACGGTAGACCTCGCCCGCTACCTTATGGGGGAGGTCGTCGAGGTGTTTGCTTTTGCGGCACGTGGCTTTAACCAAAAGCTGCCCAACCTTGTGTCAAACTACAATATTGACGACGCCATGGTCATGTCGCTGCAGTTCGAAAGTGGCGCCGTAGGCAACATCATGTCCTGCTGTGCCGCCCAGCAGGGGGGTGGCGTTTTCTTGAACATCTGGGCGAGCAAGCATACGGCAAAGTTCACAGATTGGGCCCACCATGTACAGATCTATCGCCAGGGCGAGCCGGGAACGGAGGAGATTCGGGGCGACATCGAGGACATCTTCGCCAAGGAGGACCGCGCCTTTATTGATGCCGTGAAGAGCGGCGATGCCTCCGGCATTCTCTGCCCCTATGCCGATGGTGTTCGCTCTACGCTTGTGGCCCTCGCCGGCAACGAAAGCGTGGAGACCGGCAAGCCGGTGCGCGTTCGCTACGAGTAAAGCCAGCCTTTCTACAGGGCATCGAGAAGAGGCCTATCTGGTTGAACGCCACCTCTCATGCAGGTCGCATTTAAAAAGCAGGTCTGTCGTACGACAGACCTGCTTTCGCTTGGGCGCAGATCCGGTTAAATTTCGACTTTCTCGAACTTCTTGGTTTCGGAGGACTTTAGGCACGCCAGGATGATCGCCAAGGCCCGCCGCCCCTCTTCACCGTTGATCTCCGGCGGCGTGTTGGTAAGGATCGACTCCACAAAGGCACGAATCACCCCCGAATCGGATTGACCGCCCTCCTCATTCGTCTGAAGCGCTCCCACCTCGTAAAACTGCTTCTCTTTGTTTTTAAGGTGAACGATCACGCTGAATCGGGGGTCGGTACCGATGCGAATCTGGCCGAGCGTGCCGTAGACATAGGTCGCATTGTCTTCACCGGGGTAGTGCGTCCAGGAAGCGGTGAGGGTGCCGATAGCGCCGCTCTCCGTTCGTAGAATGCAAACCGCGTTGTCGTCTACATCCCCCATCGGCTTCTCTAGGTGGTCTACCATGGCGGCAACTTCTACGATCTCCTCGCCGAGCAACCAACGGAGGAGGTCGGCTTTGTGTACGCCTAGATCGCCCATAGAGCCGACAAAGGCCTTCTTCTTATCGAAGAACCAACCCGTAGGGCCTTCGATAGACCACGATTCGGGGCCGG
The DNA here is from genome assembly GCF_035294505.1 of Chthonomonas sp. Taxonomy (NCBI): domain Bacteria; kingdom Bacillati; phylum Armatimonadota; class Chthonomonadia; order Chthonomonadales; family Chthonomonadaceae; genus Chthonomonas; species Chthonomonas sp. Next base: position 15,734 of record NZ_DATGKU010000200.1, read on the forward strand.
GATGGCAGAAGGAGGTTTTGAAGGTGATGACCTTTCCGATCACGCCTTCTTTAATGAGCTGTTTGGCTTTTATGTGGAGGGGAGCTAGGCGTTGATTGTGGCCGATCATGAGGAATTTCCCTGCCTTTTCGGCCGCCTTGATCATCTCGCGAGCCTCTTTATCGGAGGTCGCCATCGGTTTTTCGCACAAAACATGTTTACCGGCCTTGAGGGCCTCAATGGTGATGGGGGCGTGGTAGACGTTGGGGGTACAGACACTAACCGCATCCACGTCTTTTAGTTGTAGAACCTCTTCGTGGCTGCGAAAGGCCTTGGCGTCGTACTTCTTAGCTAGCTTTTCTGCCCGTTCGATGACGGGATCAACGAAGGCGATGATCTCGACATTCGGATGGGCCGCATATTCGGGCGCGTGACGATAGGTAGCGATGCTGCCACTTCCAATAATGGCAACACCTATCTTCTTTTTTGCCATGAGAAATGCACCTCGTGCTTCGGAGTTTTATGTTTGGGGGAGGCACAACAACGTCGTGCCTCTTGCATCTGTCTATTTTACCGCTTTCTAAGGGTTATCGCTGCAGGCAGAGCAGAGGATTGTGTGCATCCTCCCTATCAAGAGACGACCTACAGTTTGACTAGGTAGGCGGTCTCGAGGCCTCCCACCTCCCGGATGCGCTCCATGAGGTCGGGAGGCACCGGGTCATCAATCATAAGCACCATAATCGCTCTGCCACCGATGGCGGCGCGTCCCACGTGCATGCCTGCGATGTTGATACCTGCCTCGCCAAGGAGCGTGCCCACTTTCCCGATGATCCCCGGTCGGTCTGTATGCTCCGTGATGATCATATATCCGTGGGGAACGATGTCCACATGGTAGCCGTCAATATGAACGATGTGTGGCTCGTTACCGTAGACGGTGCCACAGATAACGCGTTCTCCTGCGGCCGTATGCGCATGAACGGAAAGCAAGCAGGTGTGGTCGGGGGTGGCCTCACGACGCTGTTCCAGCACACGAATGCCGCGCATCTCGGTGAGATAGGGCGCGTTTACGAGATTGACCCGCCCGTCATGGACGGGAAGCATAAGCCCGTAGAGCACGGCTCGTGTGATGGGGGGAGTGGGAAGATCGCCGAAATCGCCGTGAAATACCACCTCTACTGCAGCGATGGGGCGCTCTTTTTGCTGGGCAAGGGCCAGCTGCATCTGAAGGTCGCCGATGGCCGTGGCCAGCCGCTGAAATGGCTCTAAACGCGCCTGCTCTTCTTCGGAGAGGCTGGGAAGATTGACCGGCGATCGGGCAGGCCGGCCCTGGAGAAACTCCACGATCTGCTCCGACACGTCCACGGCGACCTTGATCTGGGCTTCAACCGTAGAGGCCCCTAAATGAGGGGTTACTACGGACTGCGGAAAGTGCAGAAGCGGGTTTTCGGGTGAGGGCGGCTCGGTGGTAAAAACATCGAGCGCGTAGCCGGCCACTTTGCCGCTGCGAACCGCCTCCATCAAGGCCTCCTCATCTATAATGCCTCCACGTGCTGCGTTGATAATGTAGACGCCTTCCTTCATTCGCGCGAACTGCGCCGGGCCGATGAGTCCGCGCGTGCTTTCATTAAGAGGGGTATGCACGGTGATGAAATCGCTGCGTGCCACAAGCTCATCCAAAGTGACCGGCTCAACACCCATCTGGCGTGTGACCGTTTCCGGGACGAAGGGGTTGTAGGCGATAAGCTCTACCTCAAATCCTTTGAGACGTTGAGCCACTGCGCTGCCGATGCGCCCTAAGCCCACAATGCCGATCGTCTTGCCGTGCAGTTCTCTACCGAGAAACTTTTTACGTTCCCATTTGCCGGCACGCAAGCTGGCGTCTGCCTGAGGAATATGGCGCGCAAGGGCAAGAATAAGCCCCACGGTAAGCTCGGCCGCTGCAATGGTGTTGCCGTCGGGCGAGTTCACCACGAGGATGCCACGTTTGGTGGCCGCCTCCACATCTATGTTGTCTACCCCCACGCCGGCACGGCCGATGATACGCAATCGTTCCGCAAGGGCGAGCAGATCGGCCGTGACCTTGGTTTCGCTACGCACGATGAGGGCATCGTACTGCCCGATGATGGCTTTTAGCTCATCGGGCTTGAGGCCAGGGCGAAGGTCCACTTCGATCCCATTCGCCTGCCTTAAAGGAGCGATTCCGGCCTCTGCCACCGGATCGCTAACAAGCACTTTCGCCATAGGTTCTCCATCGTCAAAAGTTTGGGAGCTTTTTTGAAGCTCCCCCAGAATCAGTTTATCCTATAGAGGCCTTCTTGGGCGTTAAAGAGGGCGTTCTGGCTTAAACAATGGCCAACATGCGATCCAGGGCCAGGCGAGCCTCTTTGGCGATCTCCGGTGGCACCTGCACCCGATTCACCACCTCGCCGCGCACCAGCGATTCCATGGCCCACAACAGATAGTGAGGATGGATGCGATACATGGTGGAGCAAGGGCAGACAATGGGGTCTAAACAGAAGATCGTTTTGTCAGGCATCTCATCGGCGAGCCTTTTCACCAGATTGATCTCCGTTCCAACCGCCCATACGCTCCCTGCCGGTGCCTCACGAATCGTCTTAATAATGAACTCCGTAGAGCCGTAGGCATCGGCGGCCTGCACCACATCCAGAGTGCATTCGGGATGCACAATGACGTTGACATTTGGGTATTCTTGACGCGCCTGCCGAATCTGCTCCACGGTAAACCGCATGTGCACCGAACAGTGCCCTTTCCAAAGGTAGACGCGCTTTGCGCGAATATCTTCCGGGCTATTGCCACCAAGGGGCTTGGTGGGGTCCCACAGCAGCATCTCTTTTTCCGGATCCAACCCCAGCGCCACACAGGTATTGCGCCCAAGATGTTGATCGGGAAGGAAGAAAAGCTTATCGCCTTTTTCGAGCGCCCACTGCACAACCTTGCGGGCGTTGGAAGAGGTGCAACTCGCCCCGCCATGGCGCCCCACAAAGGCCTTGATGGCCGCCGTTGAGTTGACGTAGGTTATTGGCACGATGCGGCCGGTATCGGTGATGGTGCTGAGCTGTTCCCAGGCGCGTTCTACCTGCCCAATGTTAGCCATATCGGCCATGGAACAGCCCGCGTTCATGTTGGGTAGGATGACGATCTGATCGGGCCGGGTGAGGATGTCGGCCGACTCGGCCATAAAGTGAACCCCACAGAAAATAAAGTATTTCGCTTCGGGGTGTTTGCCTGCAATCTGGGAAAGCAAAAGGCTATCGCCACGAAAGTCGGCCCATTTGATGATCTCATCGCGTTGATAGTGGTGCCCCAAAATAATGAGATCTTCTCCCAAGCAGCGCCGGGCCGTGGCGATGCGCGCGTCCGTCTCTTCGGGAGAAAGTTGCACGATCTCCTGGGGAAGCGGTTTTTGCAACATGGTCTACTTTTCCCTTCAACTGAGGGCGAGCAGTTCCACCTAAGGTGGAACGGGGATGTTGACATCGCCCTACCACGAGGTTTTAGATTTTTGCGGTTTTGACCGCGTCTTGCTTTTAACTATTATATACGAATCGCGCAGCAAAAGCGCTGCAATGTTTTAGGGGGTGATCTCGATGGTACGCTCGTTCCAGTAGTCGGCGGCGCCAGGAGGGGCCCCGCGCGGGCGGCGAACATACTTGCGTAGGGTGTAGTCCACGGGAACAAGGGCAGCATGCTTTTGTTTGCTATGCTGTGCACACAGCCGCGCCGCGAACTCAATGACCGATCTCGGCACGCGCTCCGGCTGACCGTGGGTGCGAATAACGACATGGGCACTGACACCGGCACGCACATGCAGCCAAATGTCGTTGGGATGGGCGACGCGCGTGGTGAGGTAGTCGTTCGCCGTGGCCGTTTCGCCTACGAGCACCTCATAGCCTTCGGGTGAGAAGTAGCGGCGGATTTTGTGCCCCTCAAACTCCGGCTCTTCGGTGCGTGCCCGCTCGATGCCCTCCTTCGGCAAGAGGCCCTGAGACGCAAGCTCCTCGCTTAGTTCCCTCATCGCTTCAGGGGTGCCGAGTTGGGCTAACTCCACGAGAGCCGATTCGAGCCGGTGAAGTGCGCTTTCCGCCTGCGCCAACCGCTGCGCTTCTTGTTCTCGCGCCGCTTTCGCTTTTCGATAGCGCTGAAACCAGCTTTCCGCGTTCTCCTGAGGCGTTCGGTGCGGATCGAGAGGAATGCTGCGCGGCTTGAGATCGGGGTCGTAAAAATCCTCTACAATGATATTCGACATATTGGGCTGAATGCGCCAAAGGTTTGCAAGGATCAGCTCCCCATTTTGGCGGTAGAAGTCGGCTTTTTCTGCCTCCTCTAAAGCCTTTTTGGCACCTGCCAATCGTTTCTGCCAGGTGGCTATGGCGCGCTCAATACGGGCGCGTATGTTTGCCCTCTGCGACTCTCGTTCGTTCTGTTCTACAAGAAAGGTATAGGCTTGATCGAGGGCAAGCTGAAGGCTCTCCATGGGTTTTTGTTGGTTTTCGGGCCACTGCACCGAGGGGAACGGGTAGGTGCCTATAGGCGTGCCGACGTCGGAAAGAAACAGCGTTGGCCTATAGTCCTGTTGCGCGGCCGCATCAAAAAGAGAAGTCCAGGCGATACGAAGGCCTTGTGCTCTATCCTCATAATTTAGGGCGCGCATCGCTATCTCTCTCGATAAGAAGGGCGATAGCCCGGCATAAATCTGCATAAGAGCGCTCGCCAAACCCTCCACGTCGTTAGGAGGGATGGAGCCAAGCTCTCGTACGATCTTTTCTACGGCCTGTGGTGCAAAAGGGTCGGCCCTATCGGGTTGCGGGGGCGGTAGTTGGTAGGGTTGGCCGGGAAGCAGTTGCCGTACGCGGTTGATGCGATGGCTCACGCGGTGAATGGCATCGAGAATGGTGCCCTCCGGCGTCACCAAAACAAGATTGGAATGTTTCCCCATGAACTCCCCAATGAGCGTTGCCGACGGAAATTCATCGGCGGGGAAGCCGATTTCAAGAAAGAGAACCCTGTCGAAATCGAGTTGGCGCAGCTTGAGAAGGCGCAAACCTTCCACATGTTTGCGCAAAGTCATGCAGAAAGTGGGCGGTATGGGCGGGTTTGGAGGGCGTTTTAACGTGAGGTGAGCGCGTGCGAACTGGGGATGGGCTGAAAGCAGCAACAGATAGTTTACCCCGCGATTCCGAATGCCCAGCAGAATCTCGCGCTCATTGGGTTGACGTACCTCCTGAATTTGCCCGCCCACCAACACCGCGTTTAGTTCGTCTACACAGGCCCGAAGCGTTAGACTGTCGAAGGTTCTCAAGTCTCTTACCCACCCAAACTCTATCCTTGTGGTAACAACAGGCGGAGCGTTTTAACTTGCCAAGGCAAGAAAGAGAGCGACAAAACTCCCTGGGTTACCTTGCAAGGCCGTCCCTCCGTTTCCAGTAAGGTGGTTTCCCAGACTTGAGTCCCTTCCGGCAGGCCTTTCAGAAGAGCGATGCCGGGGTGCCCTGCGCTCTCATAGAGGCGAACGATCATTCCGTTGCCATCATGAGCGGTTTTCAAACACCCGATCTTCACCGTGGTGCCTGAGGCAAGATAGGGGCGGTAGATCGAGCGTGAGGCCCTTTTGCCGTTCGCCTTTCTTGCGATAAGGGGCTGGTTAAAACCGGCAGCGGCCTCTATGACCCCGGCTTCGGACCAGAAGGCCGGATAAGGATAGAGGCTATAGCGAACTTGATGCGAGCCAACGTCGGAGCAGGTATCAGGCTCATAGGCGGTGCGCACAAGATTCAAGCGTAGCCGACACCCAAGCACATCGTAACCGTATTTGCTGTCGTTGAGTAAGGCGATGCCATATTCCGTTCCGCCGACCCATGCCCAACGCAGCGCGGGAACCTCTTGCCCATCTGCCGGACGACGCACGGCGGCATAGGGCGTCTCGAACCAGGCTTGGCATTCGGATAGGCGCGCTGTAAACGCGACTTTGAGGTTGGGAATGCCTACCTGCGGGCTGCCCTCCTCTTGCCAGTCGAGGTGGGTTTCAAAGTCGATCCGAGGTAGCGTTTGATAGAAGATGATCCTCTGGGTAATGGCCGATTTCCGAACCGTATGGTGCGCCTCCAGAACGCAGCGTACCGGCCCCGTCTCCACGACGCGCGTTGTCACCCCGCGAATCAGGCTGAACTCTTGATAGACTTCGTCGTAATGCCATGCAGCCATGCCATGAGGATATTCGTCCACAAGCTGAAAAACGCCGAGGGCGAGGTCGGGCCGAGCCGAGTCCAAGTAATCGCTGCCACGGCGCAAGCCATAGCCCACCAACTCTTTACCTGCTCGTTTATCGTAGAGGCTCACGATGATGCCGCAGTCTCTACGAATGTAGGCAATGAAATGCGGGGTTTCGATGCGATAGTAGGGCGCGTTTTCCTCAGCATCGGCTGGAGGGGCCGCTGAACGCGGGTCTATGGGAGCGTAGGCCGGTTCTGGCGCGAGGATGGGAAAGGCCGGCGCATCGTGCACGGGCTGATAGCCGGCTGTTTCAAAGGCACCTAAGGTGGGCGTAAAAAGCAGACCTTCTGCCGTTATCTGCAGGGGGAGCCGTGTGCCATCCGCTCCCTGTAAGGCAGCCGGAGGCGCTCCTTCCCATCTCTCAAGCCGCGCAACATCCGTGCGTTCAAAACCGAGCGGGTTTGTAACGGCAATGACACCTGGAGGCAGAGGACTTTCGAGCTTATCGAGGGCCTGTTGTATTACCTGTTGCGCTGTGGCTTTTACGGCCAGAAAATCCTCACGATTCTTTTCATAGGCCTCACGGATGGCCGAGCCGTCGAGAATATCGTGGAACTGGTTGAAGCAGACGGTACGCCAGGCCTCGCTCAGCACCTCTGTAGCGTTCTGACCGGCAAGAGCTGCTACCGTGTCGGCAGTGCAGAGCAGGTTTTCCCCCATGCGGTTATAGTACTTTGTGTCGGCATGGGTTGTGTAGCAGCCTTCAAAGATGGTGCTGCTTTCCCCCCTATGCACAGGCAAGACCGGGTGATGTTGCAGAAGCTCTCTTGTGTAGTTATCGAGGCGACTGCAGAATGCGGTTGGAAGCAGGGGGGTTTTCTGGAAGCGGCGTAAGGCCTCTAGGTTTTGGCGTGAGGGGCCGCCGCCGTGGTCGCCGATGCCGTGGAAGTGCAGCGCGCAGTGATGTCCGGCTTGGTGCGCGCGAAGGGCCGCTTCGGCCAGGTCACGAGCGTAAATCTCTCCGTTGTAGGAAGGGGTAGAGAAGGCCAAAATGCGCGTTCCATCTTGCCCTTCCCACCAGTAGGCAGGCCAGAGCTGTGCCTGACCTGGGTTCGCGCGATGGTGATAGTAGCGCTCTGCCCCGGCGGAAGCTGCAAGCTGTGGGATGTTGCCGGCATGCCCAAAGGTATCGGGGGCATGATAGGTCGTTGGGGTTACGCCGAGCACCGTCTGCGAGTAGCGTACCCCCTCTAACATCTGGCGGACATGCGCCTCGCCCGACGACATATTCGAATCGTTCTCGATCCAGGCCACGGTGGTGGCTTCCCATCGTCCCTCTTTAATGCGTTCAAGCACCTTTTGAAAGAGATCGGGTGCCTTTTGGCGTACAACCTCATAGGTTGCCGGTTGGCTATGAGAGAAGGTAAGTTCGGGGAACTCCTCCATCAGCTGGAGGACGCTCTTGAAGTCGCGCAGGATTACCTGCACCGTATCCGGCCACGTCCATAACCAGTTCATATCAATATGGCTATGGCCGATAAGGTGAACCCGCATGTCCGCAATAGGTTTTTGCAAGGGCATCAGAACCGTGACGATCTGTTGAGAGAGCGCCTCTATCTGATCGAGGGAGGTTTCGTCGGTTATTTCCGGAACGAGTGTGGCAGCCTCTTGCACGAGGCGGTGTTCGGTTTCGGTTTGTGCGAATCCGTGAGCGAGGGCAAGTTGCGCCCAAAGGATATCGAGTTTCTCGAAACGGTTACGAAGGCTTGGCGTGGTCAGACGCAGCTGGTACCACCCGATCACCTGATTGTTCGGGATGCGCATTTCGAAACGCAACTCGCCGTTGTCGCCCTCCTTCAGGGCGGGAACAATGGTGAAAAGCGCCGGTCCGGCAGCCACAGAGAGGCTGTCGTCCTCAAACACGGGTTTTCCGTTCCAGGTAATGCGGGTGGGGTAGAGCGTAAAGAGAGTTCCCTGCAGCGGTTCTCCGACGATGGAGACGCCCGCTACCGTTTGGGGGAGGTTCAGCTTTGTGGAGAGAAGAACTTCGGTGTTCGGTTCTACAAAAAGATTTTCAAATGAACCGGTGCCGTGAAGTACAGGAGTGCCTTCACCCGGGCCGGCAAGGCGTTGCCAGGTGATGGAAGGAAAGCCGTTGAGAGCGCGATCGGCCGCACCGCGAAGGCGCTGAAGCGCTGTGCGTAGGATGTGGGGCGTTGACATAAGGAAAAGCCGCTCCTATGGGTTCAAGCTAGTTTTCTAGCTTATTCACCATAGGCAGCGGCTTTTCCTACGGCTTTGTCTGTTTACGCTGGAGAGCGAGGTGAGAATAGCACACCTCGCAGCTTCCCCTGGAAACTATTTGTTGACATTGATCTTGACGGTCTTGGGCTTAACAGCCTCCGCCTTAGGCAGATGAACCTCGAGCACGCCGTTGCGATAGTTGGCCTCCACCTTGTTGGGGTTGATCTCAACCGGCAAGGTGTAGGAGATTTGGAAGTTGCCCGTGCCACGAGCCGACCAGAGGCTTTGGCGATGCTGCACCGCGTTCTCCGCTTGATAGAACGGTTTGCGCTCGCCACGGATGGAGATGGTATCGGTTGTGGCCTCGATATGGAGGTCTTCCGGGTTGATGCCCGGCAGCGGCACCACGAAGACGATCTCCTCGTCGGTCTCGAAGACATCGGGCGACAGCTCCGGATCACCCACGAAGGCGGTGGACCCGAGCATTCGGCTCAGCGGCGTGTAGCCCATCAACGAGGCGAAAATGTCGTCCATGTAGCGATGCATTCGGTCAAACTCTGCCCAGGGGTTCCAGCGGGTCACGTTCTCGTTCGATCGCACGGTCAAGGCGTTTCCATTGTTGCGGGCCATAGACATCACCTCCTTTTGAGTTTATATTCTTATTGGCACACCTCTTTAGTGTGTTCCACTAATATGTACGCACAGTGCCATATTCAATGTTCCCAAATTGCGGGGTGCTCCCACGCTTTTTTACGGAATTTTCGCGGCCCAAAGGCACGCTCGGCTCCCCCAAGCAAGGAGGGCTAACAAGCGCGCAAAAGAGAATGCCCACTCGGGCAGGAAACCGCCCGCATCGTAGAGAAAAAAGAAACACAATTAGGACTTGGAAAGGGTAGTTTGCACACAATGCGCTGTTGCCGGCACTTAGGCTGGGTGGGCGTCTGGCTCCTGCTTTTGGGGGCGGCTGCCCCGTTAGGGGCTGCGACCCCGCTAACCCTCAATCTTCGGGCCGATCAGAAGCAGGTGGCGGAAGGCACAAGTGTTGTACTTCATGTAAAGGCTTTTCGTGCACAGGGTGTGCCTGCCGCCGGAGTGAAGCTTTGGCCTTTGTGGAATGGGCGTCGTTGGGGCGCAGAGATCGCTACCGATTCCCTAGGGCAAGCGACCTACTCGGTCTCGTTGCCTCTTCCCGGCCTAGCCCGCCTTCAGGTGGCTCAGGCCTCCTCCTCTCATCCGCTTTCGGCTTGGTGGATATGGGCTTCAAAGCTGCAAGATCATCAAACGGTGTGGCTCTGGCGTGTCTTTACCCTTCCACAAAAGCCTAAAGACGCCATCCTCCATATCACCTGTGATGACCTGTTTACGGCCTACATTAACGGCAGGCGCGTTGCAAACGGCACGGATTTTCATAAGGTGCATGCGGTCGGAGCGCTGCAACGCGCCCTTCATCCGGGCGCCAACTGGTTGGCGGTGGAATGCTACAACGGCTCCGGTCCCGCAGGCCTTTTAGCACGCCTTGATATGGGCTTGCCTTCCGGCAAATCGGCCTCCATCGTTACCGATTCCTCGTGGCAGGCAAGCCTGGCGCGACCAGCTCAATGGCCCCAACCTACAGCTTCCGCTGCGCCGGCGGTGGTGGAAGCCAAAGTGGGTGAGGGCGTTTGGGCGCGAGATATAACGGGGTGGCCAGGCCTGAAGGCTTTCAGCGCTTTTACCACCGATACTCCATGCCTCGCCAACACACCTCGCTCGAACATCGTGCTTGTGAAGGTTACTCCATGGCATCCTCAGCAGAAGCTGCCATGCGATCCGGCGCACCTCGTGGGTATAGAGTGGGAACCGTGGTTCACCCCTCTGAATGCCACCTGGAACACCGCCGAGGCCATTCCGGTGGAAGGCACCTACAGCTCCTTCGACCCGCTTGTGGCGCGGCAACATCTCCTCTGGATGATCCGGTGCGGCATAGATTTCATTCTCGTGGACTGGTCGAACAACCTCTGGGGACTACAACATTGGAAAGACCATGCGCCGGGTGTGGATGAGCTTGTAAGGGGAACCGATGTGCTGTTTCAGCAAGCGGCAAAACTGCAGCAAGAGGGCTTCTCTGTTCCCAAAATCACGCTCCTGCTGGGGCTAAATAACGGCCCTTCCACCACCACAACAGCGCTCAATGAGGAGATAGCATGGGTCTACCAGCACTATTTGGCGAATCCGACCTATCGTGACCTTTGGCTAGATGCCTACGGTAAGCCGCTGATCGTGCTCTTCAACGGGCCGGGGCCGGGCGATCTGCAAGGGCAGCCCCCCATCTTTGCCCCCCAGTTCACAGTGCGCTGGATGGCCAGCCAACTTCAAAGCTGCCACTTCGAGCGCTTCGGCTACTGGTCGTGGATGGACGGCAGCATAACTCCCATCCCAACCTACTATCAAGGCCAACCGGAAGCGCTCACCATTACCATCGCTTTCTTTGGGGATGGGGGGTGGCTCTATCCGCAAACGATGGGGCATGAGAACGGCTACACCTACATCAAGGAATGGCAAACCGCCTTTGCGGTAAGGCCGCGTTTTCTGCTTATCTGTCAATGGAACGAGTTTGCCGGGCAACCGGAAGGGGCGGGCTACGGGCCAAAGCACGATATGTATATGGATAGCTACAGCCCTGAACTCTCCAACGACATTGAACCGACTTCTTTAACAACCCCTGCCTATCGTGGCAAAGGCGGTTGGGGCTATCTGTACCTTAATCTCACGCAGGCCGCGATCTTCCTTTATCATCATCCCACCCGGCAACAAGGCCTGCTGGCCCTCGCTCCTCCTAGAAAGGAGCAGGGAGCACTCGCCTTTCAATGGGCCTATCTCGGCTATGCGCCCACCACGTTCAGAGTGATGTTAGATGGCAAACCGGTGGCAACCCATCTGCAAGGGGATACCTATCGGCTTACACTGGAGAGCCTATCCCCCGGAAAACATCGTATCGAAGTGCAAGCTGAAAATGTGTATACTCTATTTCCGATCTCGCGGATGCATGAGGATAGAACGAGTGAGGTTGCGCAACATTTTCCTGTTGAGGCTGAAGAGGAGTTTGTGAGGTGACTTCCCCAACACGGCCTGTGGAGGCCGAGCGCGTTTCGCGCTCCATCACCTTTCGGCGGGGCACGCCGGAGGACGAACCCGATACTTTCGACGTAATGCGCCGTGCCATGGGCAGCGACATGAGCTGGAGCCAGCACGTGAGAGCGCGGCGTCATCTTCGCTCTGCGCCGAACTCCAGCTACTGGGTGGCCGAGGATACACCGCGTTTTGGCCGAAGCCGCATCGTGGGATACGCGCACAGTATGGTGCGAGACGGAGTATGGCAGCTTACCGAGTTCTTTGTGCTGACCGCCTACCAACGCCAGGGGATCGGGCGGACACTTCTGCGCTGTTGTCTCCAAGATGGAGAGGAGGCCGGCGCCTCTTCTCGGTTTATCCTTGCCTCTTATCATCCTGCTGCCGATTCACTCTATATTCGCCTCGCCGGCTGTTTGCCACGCCTGCCCATGCTGCTTTTAGGAGGGCAACCGGAGTCGCTTCACCCCCACCAACCCCATGGTCCCATCCTCGATGCAGTTGCTCCACCTAGCAGTTCCAACCGCGATTCCTCAGAAGAGCCGCTGTTAGCAGAGCCTATAGAGGCCAAACCGGTAACCCTTGCCGTGCTCGACCATCTCGACCGAGCGATTTTGGGGTATACCCGCCTGCCCGAACATCTCCATTGGATCGCCGAAACCGGCGGACCGGAGGGGGCAGCCCGTCTGTTTCGTAGGGCCGGTGGGGGAGCGCAGGCCGGAGAGCCGGTTGGCTATGCCTACTATGGCCCGCTCTCTACCGGCCCCTTCCTTGCCCTCAATCCCACCGACCTACCGCGCATGGTGCTGCATGTGCTGCACGTGGCACGGCTCCATCCTCGTACGAGCGGGCATCTCGCGCGCGTTGAACCCTACCTCGCCATCCCCGGCTGCAATGAGGTGATGTTGCAGTGGCTGTTGGGGTGTGGGTGGCGCATTGTGTTTCAGTATCTCTATATGAGTTCCCACCCCGTTCCAAAACTCGAACACTATGTTTGCCATAACCCCCTGCATTTCTTTTAAGTGGATAACCATGCAAAACAACCTTATGCAGCTTTACAAACGAGGCCTCCCAGGGTTTGCGCTCGCCCTCTTGCTCTGCTGGAGCGGAGCCAAAGGGGCTTGGGCCAACACGGTGGTGTTAGGTGTACCAACCTATCCGTCGGAGGCGCTGAAGCCAAACGCTTTTGGCGAAAGCCCTCGCTGGATGCCCACGCTACCTGCAGCGACCATTGCACACCTACCGGTGGCCGTTACCAATACAAGTAGCCACACCGTAACGCTCTTTATACGTAGTGCACCTCTCTATTTTCTAAAAAAGGGTGCGCCACATAAGCTTGCCATGGCCACTAAGCCACTCGTGCTAAAGCCGCATGCCCAACGCACGCTCACATTCACCCTAAAACTGCCCCCGATGCCCCACAACGCGCTGCTTCAATGGAATGTGCTGGCCCTCCAAGGCAAACAACAGCTTAACTCCTTACAGCGGCTCTATGTGATCGTGCCCGAAGGCATCGAGGGCACCCAGGTGGTATATGAGGGACGAGACGACACCACGCAGGGCGACTGGTTAGGGCACTACGGCAAACAGGGCTTTCTTATCCCGCTTCGGGATGGTACTGCTAGCTTCTTCTTACCTACCGTCACCGTGCAAAGAGGCACGGGGTTTGAGCATTGGCGCCCCTCCGCCATCGGAAACGATGTGCTTGAAAGCGAGTTTGTAAGCTTCGCCTTCACAAAACAGCCTAAAGTGGAGGATAAGCGCGTGCTTTTGGGAGCGAACGGACTTACCGAGCGTGCGCCGGTAGCCTTTGCCGCCGCCAAGATACTTGTGCCCGTCCCTCATCAGCCAAACGTCTATCATTTTAAGATGCTGCCGCTCTTTCTACGGGTCAACACGACCGATGCGCAACCACACCGCTTAAGCCTCTATTTTCTCGACTATGCGCGGCTAGGCTGGAGCTATGAAGTAGACGTTTACGATATTCAAGGCCATCCCCTTGCCTCGCAGGTTGTAGACAACTTCGGAAATGGCGCCTATTTACGTTTTCGCTTTACCGGAAGCGTCATTGTGCAGGTTCGAGCCCTCAATCCTAAAGACCCCATCACCGTCTGCGGTGTTTTTGTAGACCCTGCAAGTGGCAAAGGGCTGTTGTGGCAACCTGCCAGCGCAGCCGAGCGATAAGGCAGCCACGGTTTCTCAACAAAGGCGGCAGCCAGAGGCGCTTTTCCTTAGGGAAGCGGAGAGCGAGCGCCTCGCTCCGAATCGCTTTTGCTTGACTCTGGGTGGTGGGCGTGCTATACTACCGTGGCTTGATGCAACGAGCGAAATTCACCAGGGCGCTCTGTTGGCTTTGCGAGAAACCATGCCGGAATTTGTGCGTAATCTTTAAGGAAGGATTTTTTCAGAGCATTCAACGCGGTGCCGCCCGGTCCTCCTGTCCACTCGCGAAGGCGGCTTGAGGCTTTGCGCGAACGATGAACATCGTACAGATCGTTTCTAGCAACCAAATTTCCGGCACCACGAGCCAGCTACTTGTTCTCGCTAACCGCTTGCGGGAGCGAGAACATCGTGTTCTGGTGATATGCC
>NZ_DATGKU010000201.1:0-3885 GCF_035294505.1 Chthonomonas sp.
CCCTATAAAGCGATAGAGCGGACGCGCTTCGCGCTTTCGCACCTTCATCATCACGCTCGATGATTAGACGAATCGTCAAGCTTCCAGGTAACAACGGCGGCTGTTCGCAAATCCTGTTTCATTCTTTACAAGAGAGGGCGATTCCAAAAGCGCCCTACACGAAACATCCACATGAGAGAAATTGTCTTGCGCCTATGGGAACCATTCGGACGATTCTACAATAAGATATAAGAAGGGAAACCGGCCGTCTTTAGGAGAAATTTGTTCTTTCCCTTGACAAGAGGAACGCCTAGATCGCACAATGGGGATGAAACCTAAACACGATGACTAAGGAGCCGAAAGAGACAATGAGCATCTGTCCATCACCGGACAAGCTGGATCAGATGGGGAGCAAATATGCGTTAGTGATTATCGCCGCAAAACGCGCTCGGCAGCTAAAGGAGGGAGCACGCCGCCTTGTAGAAACGCGCTCCACAAACCCACTTACCATCGCCCTAGAGGAGATAGCGGCAGGTAAAATCGTGCCGCACGAGCCGGAAGAGGTACTGTTGGCCACCCAAAAAGCCCTGCAGCCGCATGAGCCTTCCGATGCCGACATCATCGGGGCCGGTACCGTACTGCCTATTGATGAAACCGGGCAAGAGACTGTGCTGGAAGATGAGGTTCTTCAAGGCGTGGACCCCGAAGCCCAAGAGGAGGATGGTGAAGAGCGCGTTACGGCGGTGGACGTGCGCATCCGTGAAGGGGGGCCGATCGAGGAAGAGGAGGAGCTATTGGAAGAGGAGGGCTTCGATATCCTTCCCGACATTGACGAGGCATGAGAGGCTCTTCTTCCGATGAGCTTGCCCTCCAAAAGCCCTAGAGTTTTTAAACGCAACGCTAATTTTAGGTTCACAGACTAACCCGACGGAGCAGAAATGGCAACTGGCGCGCGTGACTATTATGAGGTTTTAGGTGTCTCTCGCGATGCCTCCCAAGAGGAGATTAAGCGAGCCTACCGGAACCTGGCGGCCAAATATCACCCAGACCGAAATAAGTCGCCCGATGCGGCTGAGAAGTTCAAAGAGATACAGGCCGCCTACGATGTGCTTAGCGATGAGCAACGTCGCCGCCAGTACGATCGCTACGGACACGCCGCATGGGATGAGGCACCGAGTAACGGCTTCTCATCGGGCTTCGGCGCGAACCCGTTTGCCGACATCTTCGACATTTTCTTCGGTGAGTCCCCCACGGCACGCGGGCGAACCGATGTTGCACGCGGAGACGACCTGCGCGAAGATGTGGAGCTAACCCTCGAGGAGGTGGCAACGGGCGTAACCAAAACGATTCGCTATGCTCGCATGGAGACCTGTGAGGTGTGCCAAGGCACCGGTGCCGGAGCCGGTAGTGTGGACACCTGCCCTCAATGCCACGGGCGCGGGCAGATTCGATTCACACAAACCAGCCTGCTAGGCACCTTCCAGACCATTCAAACCTGTATGCGCTGCCGTGGCACAGGCAAAGTGATTCGCGACCCCTGCCGCCACTGCAACGGCACCGGGCGTGTGCGTCGCACCTGCGAGCGCACCGTGAACATCCCTGCCGGTGTGGAAACAGGAGTTCGTCTGCGGTTGGTGGGCGAAGGAGATGTGGGCGAACGCGGAGGCCCTCCTGGCGATCTCTACCTCGTGATCTATGTGCGTGACCATGAGATATTCGAGCGACGTGGCAGCCATATCTACTGCGAGGTGCCGGTAAGCATTACCACCGCAACGCTGGGCGGCACCATCGAAGTGCCCGTGCTTGGAGGAAAGGAGACTCTAAAACTGGAACCGGGAACCCAACCCGGCCAAGAATATGTTCTACCTGGCAAAGGACTTCCTGAGCTAAACGGGCGCCGCCGCGGTGATGAGCATGTGATCATCAACGTGCAGATTCCCAAACAACTGACTCCGGAACAGAGAGCGCTGCTGCAACAGCTCGCCGTTACCTTCGGCGAGAAGGCCGAAGATCACGAAAGCCGTAGTATTCTTGCCCGGCTTTTCGGAAAGCATTAGCCTAAATTGCGCTGGATAGAGATCGTCATCACATGCCCTGCCGAGGCCGAAGAGGCCGTTAACTATGCGCTTCTACAAGCCGGCTGTGGAGGAACCCATATCGAGGAGATACAGGAAGGAGTGCGCCTCATTCGCGGCTTTCTCCCCCTTAACGATGAACTTACGCCGCGTTTGGATGCCCTGCAGCAGCATCTTCAGCGCTTCCCTGAATTTGGCCTTCCTCCCCTATGCCACCCGCTTGCCCTGTATCCCATAGATGAAGCCGATTGGGAGGAGGCTTGGAAACAGCATTTCAAACCCATGCGTGTAGGAAACCGCCTCGTTATTACACCCCCTTGGGAGGCATTCGATGCCGCCCCGGAGGATGCCGTTATCCTCCTCGAGCCGGGCATGGCTTTCGGCACCGGCTCACACCCCACCACACGCCTCTGCCTTCAGGCGCTTGAAACCTACCTGCAACCGGGCATGCGTGTGGCCGACATCGGCACCGGCAGCGGCATTCTGGCCATCGCTGCCGGCAAACTCGGTGCAGCCCATGTCTTCGCTACCGATATAGATAGCCTTCCTCGGCAGATCGCTGCCGAAAACGTGGCACGCAACGGGCTTGAAACCGTTATCACCGTTCATCCCGTCCCTCAATTCTACGAGGTCGCCCGTCCTTGCGATCTCGTGCTCGCCAATATCGTCGCCAATACCATCATTGAGATCGTCCCCGATGTGGCACGTATCTGCGCTCCCGACGCCCTGTTTATCTCGTCAGGCATCGTGGAGGAGCATGAAGACCTAGTCGGTGAGGCTCTTGAAGCCGCCGGCTTTACCGTGATCGAAACCCGTCATGAGGAGGTTTGGGTATGCCTCGTCGCACGCTACACCGCTCGGCCCTCCGATGAAGCAGCCCTCCAACGGATATCCAAAATTCTGCCTCCCCTTTCCGAGCTATAACACCGCTTTTCAGCGCTTAAACCGTTAATGGAGAATATACCATGACCCTACTAGGCCCCGACGGCAAACCTATTCGCCGCGACCCCGAAGTAAGCGAAGAGGTGCGCCAAATCGTCGAGCAGGCGCGCAGCATCGCCGCCCAAGGCGAACCGCTCCTCGCTCTTCAACACCTTGCTATGGCATATCAACAGGATATCGCCTCCGACCTCGTCATTGATACCACCATTGAGCTGTTAAAGCAGGGTGCTCAACAGAGCGGTATCCAAACGAACGACGAGTTAACCCTCTTCGAGCAGATACGCCAAGACCGCACCAATCCCATTCCCTACTATCAACTGGGCAATCGCTTTTTCCAACTTCAACGCCCGTTTCTCGCGCGTCCCTTTCTAGACCGCAGCCGCCAACTGCTTGCCGCCCTGCCACCCTCCGCCTTCGAGCGGCCCGAACTGCTTCAACTGCGCCAAGCTGCCGACGTGGACTATGCCCAAACCCTGATGGACCTCGGCGAGTACGAACAGACCCTAGAGATGTTCCATGCCATCAACGAAACCTACGGCGGCTTGCCCATCTGGCTGATCCTCGAGATGGCCGAATGCTACGCGCTTCTCGGGCAGATGGAGGAAGCGCAGGCCACCTATCGCCTGATCACCCCCGAAGCGCTCGCAGCCATCACCGCCCAGCTGCCTGAAATGGAGAACGTATATGAAGAGGTGGGAGACCTACTGGCGCGCGTCCAAGATTTTGAAGACCCACGCGCCATGGGCCTACGCGAATGGCACTATGTGCAGACGCGCGGCATCTTGGTAGAGACCAACCCGCAGCCCGAGACGCCAGGCGAACGGTTTGTTTTCTTCCAGCCCAGCGAGGAGGATGTAGCCTACGTTGTGGGTGTAACGGCCGCATTTCT
>NZ_DATGKU010000202.1:0-2841 GCF_035294505.1 Chthonomonas sp.
CTTGAGAAACTATCTCTCAGGGTGTTGGAAAGCAGGAGAGGTTGAGGAGAAAACGATTAGGATTGCTTTTCAGATATGGCTTAAAGTGGCGCAACGCCTCAGAGTTCCTGTGCCGGATGCCTCGACAGGGCCTCGAAGGCAAGTTATGTTGACATGGGATAACGGTCGTGATCATCTGGAGATAGAGGTCTTTCCAGATGGAGTTGTGGAATATTTTTACTATGATCGTGAGAACAAAAAGACCTGGGAGGCAGAAGAACCGATTTCTATGGTTGATATCGAAGGAGAGAGCGGCGACCTTGCAAGGCCGACGACTTCCCCTTACGTGCCTGAAGAGTTGTTCACCTATTTGCGAAGATTTGTTTGAAGCGCTCCTGCTTGCAAGGATGTGATATGGAGATGCCCCATGATCAGAGCGGTAGAAAGCAGCAGGAAGATCGGCAACTTCAAGGCCGACGCCCTCCCCCTCAAGGCCGACGCAGGGGTCCCCAGAAAATCGAAAGATTTTCTGGGGCAGGGCGCCTTCCCTCTCGTGGAGAGCCTCTTCCTGCAACGTCGTGGGTCATCCGCTTGCTTAAGATTTCGAAAGATGGAAAGGTTAAGACGACAGAGTTCGACTTTGTTCTTTCCTCCAAAGACAAGCAGACAGATCCCCCGTTGCTTTCGGTCTGGGAAGAGACGCTGACACCACCGAAGCAAGCATTGGCGATTGTAAGTACGACAGGTGAAATTTATTCTGGTTATTGCCGTCTGTCAGTGGAGGCGGTTCGTCAAATCCGCTGTGTGGGTTTGCCTGAGCATCAGCTCGACGTTGTTTGGGACCCACTGGAGCCAATGCCCCCTGGGGGAGAGGGGCACGCGGGGGTTTCGGGATTAGAGCGACCGACGGGAGCGCCCAAAAGCGCCTTTAAGACGCTTCGCGTCCAACTCGCCGATTTGGCAGGTCGTCAGTTGTGCCATTTTAGCTAGGTGGTAGAGGGGGTCACCATCGTACCAACTGGGGCGGTGTGGGCATCTATAAAAAATCCAAAAGCAAAAGGAGCACCGAATGTCGTTCTTACGACTGTTAGAGGAGCAAGGGTATAGGGCACGTGCCGACCGTCGGTACCTGAGCGGGACTGTGGTAGATGTGGATTTGTTGGCGCACACCTGTTCGGTGGACGTAGGGGCTACGGACGTGAACGGCCACCCTGTGTACCTGACGGGGATAGCGTTTAGCCCGGCCACACCGCCGGCGGTGGGCAGCCAAGTGAACCTGCTTTACGGCAACAGCAGCCCGCATTCGGCGGTGATAGCCGGTTCTGCCTTAGGGGGTGGGAACCCTCAGAGCGCGATAACGGTGGTGGGTGCGGTAACGAGTTTGGCGGCGGTAGGGAACCCGCCTTTGCAGGGTGCGGTGAACCTTGCGGCGGGCAGCAACGTGCAGCTGAGCGAGAGCGGCCAGACGATAACGATAGCGGCACCCAATGCGATGGCGAACCCGATGACGTCGCCGGGGGATATGATTGTTGGGGGGAGCGGAGGCACGCCGCAGCGTTTGCCGGTAGGCAGCAACGGTCAGGTGCTGGAGGTGGTAAACGGGGTGCCGGCGTGGGCGACCCCTCCTAGTGGCGGCGGTGGGGTGCAAAGCCTTGCGGCGAGCGGGTATGCGGGTCTGACGGGCAACGTGGTGTTGGCGGCGGGCAGCAACGTGACGTTAACGCAGAGCGGCCAGCAGATAACGATAGCAGCGAGCGGTTCGGGAGGTTCAAACGCCCCGGCGAACACCGTTGAAGTGATCGGGCAGGGCGGTGCGAGCAGTGTTGTCGCTCAGGGCAGCATTTTGTGGATGGTGGTCACCGGTGTGGGGCAGGTGGTGTTGTCGCCATCGGCCACTCAACCGATACTCTGGGTTTACAACGCGACAGCAGGCGCGATATCGGTGTTACCCGGCACGGGGAATACGTTTGCATCGGGGAATCAGACGGACAATGTGGGTTCTGGGGCCTCTGCTGTGTATATCGCTCTGCCCAACGGGAGCAACTGGACGCTTTATCGGGCGATATAGCCCCACCCCTTCCCCTTAATAGACAAGCCTGTTTCATCGCTGTCTGCCGTTACGGGTGGGACAATAACGAGCGCAACGGAACCCGACTGCACCAGGCAACCTACAAGCCACTTCGGCAAGCGCACCCTGACCTGCCTGCCCAGTTGGTCGTAGCGGCGAGAAGGAAGGCGGGGGAGGCCCTCAAGTCGGTACAGGAGCGCAAGAAGCAGGAACGCTCCGTTTCCTGCCCGCAGTCCGCCCTTTGCCCCGTGCGCTATGATGCGCGTTCGTATTGGGTGCGCCTTCAAGACGGCTGTGCCTCTCTGACCACCACACAAGGGCGTGTTCGGGTCACCTTCCGCCTGTGTGGCTACTATACCCGTTACGCTAACTGGAAGCCCCGCTCGGCAGACTTATGTTTTCGTGATGGAGCCTTTTACCTGCACGTGGTGATGGAAGCCGACGCGCCCGAACCTGTTTGTGAAGGGGTTCTCGGCGTTGACCTCGGCATCGTGGAACTCGCTACCGACAGTGAGGGTAACTCCTATTCGGGCGAAGCCGTCAAAGCCGTTCGCTGCCGTCTCAAGCGCCTCCGTAGCCTGCTTCAAAAGCGGGGCACCAAGAGCGCGAAACGGCATTTGAAGAAGATTCGCGCCAAACAGTCTCGGTTTGTTAAGAACACCAATCACGTTGTTTCTAAATCCCTCGTTCGTACTGCAGTACAATCGCGAAAGGCACTCGCTCTGGAAGACCTCCGTTGTCTTCGCGACAGAGCAGAAACGGTTTCTCGCGAGATGCGATGGCTCCTCGGTAAC
>NZ_DATGKU010000203.1:0-1845 GCF_035294505.1 Chthonomonas sp.
AGCACCCGCCTCCCCGCCGTTAGCCCCTTGCGGTCTCTGGGCACGGCTGCTAGTAAGCAACGTGATGTGGGCCGGCGCGCGAAGCCTTAGACGGCGTATTAGCCCCTCACCGCCTGGGTGGAACCCTCGTCCTCCGCTGCCTTCACGCAACGCATACTCTACCACCTGCAGCGGATAGTACGATTCTAACGCCTCCACAGGGGTGTTACGGGTGTTGGTCATGTGGGTATGCATGGCAGAGGCCCCTGGTGCTTGAGGTGAGGCTCCGGCCCCGCCGGCGAGGGTCTCGTAGTAGGTCCAGGCTTCTTGTTGACCCTCTTCGCCGGTTGGGATGCCGCCGATGACCACGTTGTTCATGGTGCCCTGGCTATCTGCCGGCATTTGGTGAGGGAGCGCCAGTCGCAATGCGGCCAGGAGCAGAGCGACCAGGCGTTGTGAGGTCTCCACGTTGCCGCCGGCGGTAGCTGCAGGAAAACGCGCGTTGACCAGCGTACCTTCGGGCGCGATGATCTGGAGGGGAATAAAGCAGCCTTCGTTGGTGGGAAGCTCCTCCGAGGCCAGGCAGCGCACCACGTAGGCGCAGGCGGCATGGGTTATGGCTTCGGTTGCGTTAAGGCAGCTCTGCGTTTGGGCAGAGGTTCCCGAAAAGTCGAACTGCGCCGTGCCCGAGCCGTCGAAACGAAGGGTCACCTTTAAATACTTCACCTCATCGGTGGGTAGCTCCAAACGTTGAGCGGCTTGCCAAGAGCCGACGGGCATTTGTGCCAGAAGCTGGCGAATCGCGGCCTCTGCATAGTGAATGGTCTCTTCTGCATGGTGCAAGAAGGAGGTAAGTCCGTGCTGATTCACCAGTTGCTGCATGCGGCGTATGCCAACGTGACAAGCGGCTATTTGGGCGGCGATGTCGCCTCGTCGCTCGTGGGGGGAGCGAGAGTTTGCACAGAGCAGATCGAGTAGGTCTTCACGCTGTCGGCCCTTTTCTACCAGGGCAACTGGCGGCAAAATAAGCCCTTCTTGATAGGCAGATAGCGAAAGCGGTAACGAGCCGGGGGTCATGCCGCCGATGTCAGCATGATGGGCGCGACAGGCGACAAAGCCGATGAGCCGTTTCGTGCGGTTAGGTGTGTAGACCGGCGCGGTGAGGGTGAGATCCGGCAGATGGGTTCCGCCAAAGCGAGGATCGTTGCAAAGCCATAGCGTGTTAGGAGACCACGACACAGCTCGCAGCAGTTTGCGCATCATGAGGGGCATCGCACCGAGGTGCACCGGTATATGAGCGGCTTGAGCTATGAGACGCCCCCGTGCATCGAAGAGGGCGCAGGAGTAGTCGAGCCGCTCGCGAATGTTGGGCGAGTAGGCCACCCGTTCGAGAGTGGTTCCCATCTCCTCGGCGATAGAGGCTAACCGATGCCGCCATATCTCCACGGTAAGCGGGTTAAACCGAAAGTCCATAAAAACGGAGACAAGGGGATTGTCGCCGATATGGGGGATTGTCCCGTCGCCTTTTGAGGCGGCAGAAGACAGCCCAAGCCGACCTATCCCCCTCCTTTCTTTTGCGATTTCGAAGCGCGTTCAACAGCGTATCTTCCTCGTTTGCTACAGCGACGGAGACCCCCTCACGGCAAGGGCAAGCCGCCGCGTTCCTGTAGGCGGTGGTTGTTGACTCTGCTGCTCCTTACGAACAGTCTGGCACGCAGGGCGTTAGAGCCGGTGCAGAGAATAGACGGGATGTAATAGCCTGTGAGAGAGCCGGATAGGGTATAATACATTGTAAAAAGCGGGGTGTAGCTCAGTTGGAAGAGCGCATGCTTTGGGAGCATGAGGTCGCAGGTTCGAGACCTGTCA
>NZ_DATGKU010000204.1:0-10659 GCF_035294505.1 Chthonomonas sp.
CATGATCTCGCGATTCTCCTCTCCGGCAGACCATCCGAGAAGCACGAGAAAATTGAAGAGGGCTTCGGGCAGGTAGCCTTCGCGCACAAACTCCATGAACTGTGTGGCGCCGTGGCGCTTACTCAATTTTTTTCGGTCGGGGCCAAGGATGAGAGGGGGATGCACCAGTTTTGGGGGTTCCCAACCGAAGGCCTGTATCACCGCCATGAATTTTGCGGCGCTAGAGAGCCAGTCATCTCCACGGATAACATGGGTGATTCCCATGAGGTGATCATCCACGACGCAGGCGAGAAAGTATGTGGGATAACCGTCCGACTTCAGAAGAATCTGGTCGTCTTGCGAGCGGTTGTCGTAGACAATCTCCCCTCGAACGAGGTCGTGCACAACCGTTTGGCCTTCGAGCGGCATGGCCAGACGAATCACGGGGGTTGGTTCAACGCCCTCTTCACTGAGGCGCTTTAGGCGCATCTGCTCGCGGCGTTGGGGGTCGCGGCAATGCCGGTCGTAACCGGTGGGGATACCGCGTGCCTGTTGCTCTTTACGCATCGCTTCCAGGCGTTCCTTGCTGCAGTAGCAGTAGTAGGCCTTGCCTTCGGCCACGAGCTTTTCTGCATATTCTTTATAGATTTCGAGCCGTTGGCTTTGAATGTAGGGGCCTTTAGGGCCGCCGGTGACCCACCATTCGTCGGGAACGATGCCAAGATATCGCAGGCTCTCTTCGATATCCCACACGCCTTCTGGGACATAACGTTCAGGGGTGCGATCGGTATCTTCAAGGCGAGCAATAAACTGCCCCCCCTCTTTTTGGGCGAGCAACCAGTTATATATCGCGGTGCGCAAGTTGCCCACATGGGGTGAGCCGGTGGGGCTGGGCGCATAGCGAACGCGAACCGACATGGTTTCTCCTTAGTGGATGATATACTTCCGTTTGGAACGGTCGAATCCTTGAGAAAGTTTGCGGGCATCGAAGACCCACACGCCGCCCCGTTGGAAGAAGCAATGGTAGCCGGAGAGAATGGAGGCGACCATTCTGCGTTTCATACGTCGTACCACATTTGCCTCGGTGAGCAGCGTAAGGTACTCAATGCCTTTTCGGTAGTGCTCCATGATATGCCGCAAAATCTCAAAATTGGGAAGTTGCTCGGTCTCTGCGCGCTGCTGAAGCTCAAGTAACTCGTTAATGCGATTGCGGCTAATGAACATAATCGGTTCACTTTCATCGTTGTAGTTGACGACGTAGCGATCTGGAGCTTGGCGTTCGAGGGTAAAGGTGGCTCCTGAATCGATAGGGATTGTCGAGAACCAGTCGAAGAGGCCGTAGAGAAGGCGTGTTTCGTTATTGACCCAGACTTGCGCTGTATGTCCTCCCGGCAAAACGAACTCGGTTTCCAGAATAGTAGGCTTTGGTGGGAAGAAGCCGGGTGGGAACTGACAGAGCGGCATGGTTCCGATCTGTTTGTGATGGTATTTGATCACCGCGCGGGCGGTTGTCGGCGGGTTAGGGTCCGGTTCGGGAAGAGGCTCTTCTTCATCGAGCACATCTTGAGCGAGCGGGTTGAGTATTTCCTGACGAAGATTGCCGTCGAATCCCTCATCTTCAAGCAGTACGTCTATCGGGTTGCCGTCGGCGTCGAAGTAGGTCTCTTGCGGATAGTGAAGGATGGAGGGGACGGTGTAGACGTAGGGTGGTAGAGAGCCTTGAGGACGGAACCGCAGGCTACCCACCCACAGCACTCGTGAGTCCTCTTTAAGCGCTTCGGTAATGGTCTGAAGGTCTTGTTGATAGGTTGGGTAGGATGGTGATATTTCGAAGTGCTCTTCCAGCAGTTTGTGGGCAAAAGTTGTGCCATCGGTCTGCAGCACCTTTTGCACGAGGGTTTCTCTGTCTTCCTCGGTGAGTTCGAGGGGCAGAATCTCCTGTTCCTTCTGCAGTTCTATCTCATCTCCTACCTCTTGTTCGGCCAGTAGGGGGAAGAGCGCGCGCAGACGGGCCTCTGTTTTCGCCCCTATCCATAGGTTACCCTGCAGCGGGAAGGCTCCACTGCGATAGATGGCCGTATAAAATTTGCGTGCATCGAAGCCTTCAGGATCGAGATGGTAGGCGAGGAACTGCAGCACTTTACCGTGCACCGGTTCATCTATCCTATCAAGCAAAATGGGAATTTTCTCCGTAGGGTTGGTGGTTAGTTCTAGCTCTTCGGCGAGGGGTAGGTAGCGGGAGACCTCTTCGGGGGTTAAGAAGTTATCGAAGAGAATCTCCTCTTCGCGCTCCTGCTGGGTTTTGCTGTAGATAGCCTCGAGGCTGGCCTCGGTTTCGAGGAGCCACCCTGTGGGAGCGATGGCCGTGTTTTCAACGTGAAAGTAGCGTTTTCCATCTATGACGTAGCGGCGAATAATGTCGTCGTAGACCTCTTTGGGGCGACGGTAGATCGCGCTCATCTCGCGTGCAAGGACTTCGATACGGAGCGGACGACCGCATTCCAGAAGAATACGCTGCAGATTCCTGTCGAAGGAGTGCGAGGTATCCATATACCGCAGCCAAAGCGTCCATCGCCGTTCGCGAGGTGCCACGCGCTGGTTGTTCTGGGTTGGGTCGAGGGTAAACCGAGTGCGGTGTGTTATCAAAATAACGCGCGCTAGTTTCGCATCAAACTCAGGCAAGGCGATGCTACGGGCGATATCTATGGTACGTAGCGACGTTCCGGCCTGCAGCAGTGCGTTACAGATAAGGTCTGCTGCGTAGAGCGAGGCCAGCGTAAGTTCTTTGTTTTGTTCTTCCGGTTTTTGTGGTGCGGCAGTGGCCACGTTTGTATTCCCCCCTTGCTAGCTCAGCTAGCTGTAGAATGTTTCGCTAGTAGTGATGAATGCGGTAACGTTGTTGTAGGCGATTCAATAGGCTCGCCGATCAGATCGTAGGTACGGGCCTCCGTTATGCGGGCTGTAACAAAGGTACCAGGGTTGGCAAAGCAGCGTTTCACATAGACTTTACCGTCAACCTCCGGGCCATCGCGGTAAGAACGCCCTACTGCAGTCGTAGGGTCGAGCGGCGATCGCCCTTCGATAAGCACCTCTAGAGGCCGTCCTATCCACTGACGATTGCGTTCATAAGAGATGGCTTGTTGACGTGCCATGAGCCGTTCCCGTCGTTGCATTTTGACCTTTTCAGAGACCTTTGGCCGCATGGTTGCAGCCGGTGTGCCTTCTTCGACCGAGTAGGTAAAAACCCCAACTCGGTCGAACTGAGCTTCTTCGAGAAAACGTTCAAGCGTTGCAAAGTGAGCTTCGGTTTCACCCGGAAAACCCACAATGAAGGTCGTACGGATGGCGGCATCTGGCATGGCGTTTCGGAACTTTTGAAGGAGTTCGATGTAGCCTTGATAGCTCATGGGACGACGCATTTTGCGCAGGATGGCGTCGTCGGCATGTTGGAGAGGCATATCTATGTAGTGGCATATTTTCGGGGTCGTTGCTAGCGTTTCGATAAGTTCGTCATTAACTCGTGACGGGTAGCAATAGAAGAGCCGGATCCAACGAAGTTCGTCGATCTCTGAAAGGGCTTTGAGCAGTTCAGGCAAGCGAGGGCGCTTATACAGGTCGTAACCGTATTGGGTTGAGTCTTGAGCGATCAGATTCAGTTCTCGTACCCCTTGCGCAGCGAGCTGGCGGGCCTCTTCGATGATCCGTTCAAAGGGCTTACTTACATGGCGACCTCGGAAGGAGGGTATGGCGCAGAAGGTACAGGTGTGGTCGCAGCCTTCTGAGATTTTGAGATAGGCAGACCAGGGTGTGCCCCATCGCACCCGGGTCGGCACGTTTACCCAACGGTGATGGGGTTTGGCGGCGGTTTCCACGAGTTGACTGGGGCGAATAAGAACCTCTTGGGTGATCGTAGGAACCCGCTCGATCTGGCCGGTGCCTAGAAAAGCGTCCACTTCAGGAATGGCTTTGGACAGTTCTTGAGGGTATCTTTGCGCAAGACAGCCGACCACAACGACTTTCTTGACGTTCCCTTGTTGTTTTTGAGCAACGGCTTCAAGAATGGTATTAATCGACTCTTCACGCGCCGATTCGATAAAGGCGCAGGTGTTGATGATAACTACATCGGCAGCGATGGAGGCCAACTCCTGTGGGGAGCGGATAAAGCGAACGGAATGGCCTTCTTCTTTCAGAAGGCCTAGCATCTCCTCACTATCTACCTGGTTCTTGGCGCAGCCGAGATTGATGAGACCTACGGTGCGTTTATCGTTTTTGATTTGGGTTTGAGACATGGCCACTGCCGCAATGTTGATTCGAGCTATAAAGTATACCCCAAATGCGAAGCGGCATGGCTCCTCCCTGCTGCCCCACGGAGCAGCAACATCGAATCTTTTTAAGGGTAGGTTAAAACGAATTGAGATTCGGTATTATGTTAGGAAGGAGAAAATAGGGACGTTCTATGTTTACGGGCATCGTCGAAGAGATCGGAACGGTTGTTGCTGTGAAGAGTGGAGCACGGTCGGCTCTTATCGAGATAGAGGCCTCCAGAACCGTCCAAGGCACGGACGTGGGAGATAGCCTGGCGGTAAACGGTTGCTGTCTGACCGTCGTTGGTAGGGAGGAGATAGATGGCAAGGCCCCTTCCGGTGCGATACTTCGTTTCGATGTTGTTCCTGAGACAATGATGCGAACGAATTTAGGCGACTTACACAGCGGCTCCCCGGTGAATTTAGAGCGTCCGCTGGCAGCAGAGGGGCGTTTCGGCGGCCACATTGTACAGGGTCACGTGGATGGGGTGGGGCACGTTAGGGAGATAAAGAGGTCTGAGAATGCACGGATTATGGAGATAGCTTTCCCTCCTACTTTGCGACGTTATATTGTTGAAAAAGGCTCCATTTGTGTAGATGGTGTCAGTTTAACGGTAGCTTCCGTGGATGCTGAATCGTTCACTGTTTGGCTTATTCCGCACACTTGTGAAGTGACCACGTTGGGCAAGCGCCTGCCTGGGGATAGAGTGAATTTAGAGTGCGATCTCATTGGAAAATATGTGGAGAGCCTTTTAATGGAAGTCTTGCCCGAATATGTGAAGTCTTTGGGGAAGGGGTGTTAAACAACAGATGGTGCGCGAGACCTCTGTACTGCTTGTACGTCCTCTCGTGGCGGCGGACGTGGAGGCCTGCGCGCGCCTTTTTGATAGCGATACAAACCGCTTTCTGACAGCCCGTATCAACCTGGAGGTTTACGGTTATCAAAATGAAGCCCTACCGGCTTGGGGAGCATTTGAGGGAGGAAGGTTGGAAGGAGTGCTGTTTCGCTATGCGAATATGGTGGTTGTTGTGGATAGAGATGGGCGCACGGCGGCAAGTTTCGCTTCCATTGTAGACGGGCAGGAGGGGCTGTTGGGTGCAAGAGGGTCTTTAGAGGCGGTCTATGGGTTACGGGCTTCTTTGCGGCGCTACCGGGTAGTAGGCCTAGAGGTGAGTCCTTTTATGCGTTTGGACGGCCCTCCACAGTGTGAGGAGTCTCTTTTGCGGCTGGCGCGTCGAGCCACGATGGGCGATCTCGATAAGTTAGCCGATCTCTATGCCGGCGCCGGCAACATGTATCGTAGTCGTCCCAACGTTATGGGCAAGCTATCGAGCGGGCGAGTATTTGTGGTGGAGGAGATGTCGGGACATTCCTCATCGGCACGGATTGTTTCTTGTGCCTTGTTAAATGTGGAAAGCGAGCACGTTGGGCTTATCGGAGGAGTTTATACCCGACCGGAGGCGCGTGGTCATGGGTATGCGGCAGCATGTACGGCGGCGCTCGCCCTCGATCTCCAGAAGGATGGTAAGCTGCCGTGTCTGTTTTACGAGAATCCGGTGGCCGGAAGGGTGTATCGGCGATTGGGCTTTAAGGAGGTCTCGATGTGGGGGCTGCTCTATTTGGAGGATTCTCTCGCAGGGACAGGTCGCAAATAGGGCAGAAAAGGTGTAGAATGTATCGGCCTAGTGTCAAAAAATCGAATTTGGAGGTTCTATGTTTGTCTCTATTCGAGATGAGATCGTTTTCGCTGCGGGATATAAGCAGCTCGGAGAAGGGTTGAAGGATTTAGGCTACCAATCCGTGGAGCTTCTGGTGCACCGCGATGACACGGTGTCGGCGCTACAGCCGGTAGAGGGTAGGGAGCGCCTTCGGCTCTCCGGCGAGGAGGGGTTGGCGGAGCTGAAACGCCAAGCGGAGCGCATGGATGTACAGATTTGCGCCCTATGTATGGGCAATAACTTCAACGCTGCGGACTGGGAAGCTGAAATCTCATGGGCGGTACGTACTGTGGAGGCCGCTGCCAAATTAGGGGTGCCGGTGGTACGGATTGACCCTCTTCTGAAAGGGGAGCCTCATCGAAGCTCGGAGGAGACGCAGGCCATTGTTGTCAATGCTTTAAGCGAGATACTACAGCGCACGGCCGGTATCGGGGTGGATTTGGGGATAGAGAACCATGGCGGGATTGGCAACGACCCAGAATTTCTGGGCTATGTGCTGTCTACGGTCAATTCACCGCGTTTAGGGTTGACGCTGGATTCGGGCAACTTCTATTGGCGGGGCTGGCCCCTTTCCAAAGTCTATGCCATTTTTGAGCGTTTCGCCCATGATGTGAAGCATACGCACATCAAGAACATCGCCTATCCGGAAGAGATTCGAGAGAGCGAGCGCGCTATCGGCTATGAGTATGGGCGCTATGTTTCGCCGATATATGAGGGGGATATTGACCTCTCGCGCTATGTGCGCCTGCTGAAACAGGCAGGATACTCTCGCGATCTCTGCATGGAGGACGAGTCGCTTGGGCGTTATACTGAATCGGAAAGAAGGGAGAATTTACGAAAAGGCCGCCAGTACTTAGAGAGGCTTATTCAGAGTGCATGAGGGAGTACCGCTTTGTTCAGAAGAGAATTTTGCCGAGAAAGGAGAGAATTTGCATGGAAAGAAGAGTTTTAGGGAAGACCGGTTTAGAGGTGAGTGTGCTTGGGTTTGGTGGAGCGGAGATAGGCTATCTGGGGGCAGAAGCTTCCACGGTGGAACGCCTACTCAATAGCGCTTTGGATGCTGGCTTGAACGTGATTGATACGGCAGAGTGCTACTCCAACGGCCAGGTTTCAAGCGAGGAACTGATTGGGCAGGCCATCGCACACCGGCGCTCCGAGTGTTATCTGTTCACCAAATGCGGCCACGCCTCTGGGCTAGACTACCCAGACTGGAGCCCGACCTTGCTGGAGAGGTCTATTGAGCGGAGTTTGAGGCGGTTGCGTACGGATTACCTCGACCTCATTCAGCTTCATACCTGCTCGCTTGAGGTTTTACAACGTGGCGAGGTCATCGAGGTGCTACAGCGGGCGCGGGATGCCGGCAAAGCGCGCTTTATCGGCTACAGTGGAGATAATGAGGCGGCACTCTACGCGCTTGAGTGTGGAGCTTTCGATACCTTACAAACCTCTATCAGCATTGCCGACCAGCGTGGCATCGATCTCTTGTTGCCTGTAGCTCGGCGAAATAACATCGGTGTTATCGTGAAGCGGCCGATTGCAAACGCGGTTTGGCTGTACAAAGAGCGGCCTACAAACGGCTATATCGCCCCTTACTGGGAGCGTTTGCAGAAACTTCAGTACCGTTTTCTGGCGGACCCTGAGGAAGCAGCGGCAACGGCACTGCGTTTCGTGATCGGTTTGCCAGGAGTTCATACGGCCATTGTCGGCACAACCAAGCCGGAGCGCTGGCAGCAAAACGCCAAACTGCTGGAAGCCGGGGGGCTGGAGCCGGAGCAGATAGAGGAAATACGCAGGCGCTGGAAGGAGGTGGCCGAAGCCAACTGGGTGACTCTTAGTTAGCGACGTATGCGAATAACATTTCTTGGTACGAGTTCCGGTGCTCCGACCCGCAGTCGCAATGTGAGCAGCGTGGCTTTGCAACTGCCGGAGCAGGGCACGCTCTGGTTGTTCGATTGCGGAGAGGGAACACAGCACCAGATTCTGCGTTCTCCATTGCGATTGAGCCATCTCGAGCGCATCTTTATTACTCATCTGCATGGCGATCATCTCTTTGGGTTGCCGGGGTTGCTGGCAAGTAGGGCGATGCAAAACGGAGGCATCACACCGGTCACACTCTACGGACCGGCGGGGTTGGAAGAGTACGTGCGGCTGTCGTTGGATATCAGCCGTTCGCGACCGAGCTACCCTATTACGGTGCAAACGGTTCGTCCCGGCTTGATCTATGAGGATGAGCGATTTGAAGTTTGGTCAGCCCCTCTGCGGCATCGCATGGAATGTTACGGCTATGCTGTGGTAGAGAAACCGTTGCCGGGGCGTTTTGATGTGGAGCGCGCAAGGGCGCTGGGGATACCGGAGGGCCCGCTCTACGGTCGTCTTAAATCCGGTGAGGTAATTCAATTGGAGGATGGCCGTATTATTGATGGCAAAAGCCTCGTCGGGCCGCCGCGTCCCGGGCGTAAGGTGGTTTATTGTACGGACACCACCTACACGCCAAAAGCCGTAGAGCTGGCTCAGGGGGCCGATCTTTTAATTCATGAAGCAACCTATACGAAAGACGAGATCGAACATGCCAAACGGAGCATGCACTCTACCGCTGAAATGGCGGCACGGACGGCCGCCGAGGCCGGAGTGCGGTGTTTGATATTGACTCACTTTAGTGCACGCTACGAAACCGGTGAGAAGATGAATGCGCTGTTGCAGGAGGCGCAGGTGGTTTTCCCCAACACCATTTTGGCCCATGACTTTATGGTTTATGAGGTTCCCCGCCGCGAGCCACAGTAGGTTTGGGAGAGAATGTCTGCTTGGAACTTTATAATACCACACTAAGGTAGTATTATAACGAGACACTAATTTTGAAGAGGTTGAGGGATACCCTATGCGCATGGATAAATTGACTATTAAGGCTCAAGAGGCGGTACAGGATGCCCAGCAACAGGCAGTAACGCACCAGAACGTGCAGATTGATGTTGAGCATCTGCTCGCCGCCCTACTTCAACAGACGGACGGTGTAACCCAACCCATTCTCCAGAAACTCGGAGTGAACGTGCCGGTGCTGGAACGTCAGCTTGAAGCGGAGATCGAAAAGTTGCCAAAGGTTTCCGGCTCGGCGGAGCATGGGTCAACGATATCCCCGCGCCTTCGCAATGTGTTCAACATCGCCTTTTCAGAGGCCGAGAGGATGCAGGATGAGTATGTCAGCACGGAGCACCTGCTACTCGGCATTGTTGTGGATGGCCAGAGCAATGCGGCGCGGCTTCTTAAGGCTCAGGGAGTAACCCAGGATAACTTACTGCAGGCATTACGCGACGTTCGCGGGAATCAAAGGATCGTTGACCCCAACCCTGAAGAGAAGTACCAGGCTTTGGAAAAGTACGGTCGCGATCTGACCGATGAGGCGAGAAAGCAGAAGCTGGACCCGGTGATCGGGCGTGATGAGGAGATTCGCCGTGTTATTCAGGTGCTCTCACGGCGCACGAAGAACAACCCGGTTTTGATCGGAGAGCCAGGAGTAGGAAAGACGGCCATTGTGGAGGGTTTGGCGCAGCGCATTGTTGAGGGCGATGTGCCTGAGGGATTACGTAATAAGCGCATCATCGCCCTTGATCTCGGCTCTTTGATTGCAGGCACGAAATATCGTGGAGAGTTTGAGGAGCGTCTCAAAGCCGTGCTTAAAGAGATCGCGCGTGCTGAAGGCTCCATCATTCTGTTTATAGATGAGATTCACACCATTGTGGGAGCGGGAGCTGCCGAGGGCGCCATGGATGCCTCCAACATGCTGAAGCCGATGTTGGCGCGGGGGGAACTGCGCTGTATCGGCGCCACCACGTTGGATGAGTATCGGAAACACATCGAAAAAGATGCCGCTCTGGAGCGACGCTTCCAGCCGATCTACGTTGGTGAGCCATCTGTAGAGGATACAATCGCCATTTTGCGAGGTCTGAAGGAACGTTATGAGGTTCACCATGGCGTGCGAATCACCGACAGCGCCCTGGTTGCTGCGGCAGTGCTTTCGCATCGTTACATCTCCGACCGATTTTTGCCGGACAAGGCCATAGATTTGGTGGATGAGGCGGCCTCGCGCCTGCGCATCGAGATCGACTCGATGCCGGCGGAGATTGATGCCGTGGAGCGGAGGATACGCCAACTAGAGATCGAGCGCATGGCCTTGTCGAAGGAGACCGATGAGGCCGGTAAAGAGCGCCTTGCAAAGATCGAGCAGGAATTGAGCGACCTGCGGGAGCAGTCGGCGCAACTGAAGGCCCGCTGGGAGAACGAGAAGCGGGTGATACAAAAGATCAGCAAAACGAAACAGGAGATCGAACAGACCCGGTTGCAGGCGGAAGCCGCAGAGCGCGAGGGTGACCTGGCAAAGGCGGCCGAACTGCGGTACGGGGTCATGCACGCGCTGAATAAGCGTTTAGAGCAGGAGCAGGCCGAGCTGCGGGAGGTACAGCAGGGCGGTCAGGCTCTACTAAAAGAGGAGGTAACGGCGGACGACATCGCCGAGATCGTCAGCAAGTGGACGGGCATCCCCGTAAGCCGTATGTTGGAGGGCGAGATGCAGAAGCTGCTCCACATGGAGGAGCGACTGCGCCAACGCGTGGTTGGGCAAGACGAGGCGATTACGGCGGTGGCCAACGCGGTTCGGCGTTCGCGC
>NZ_DATGKU010000206.1:0-9968 GCF_035294505.1 Chthonomonas sp.
AATTCGCTACCCAATACCCGCTGTTGTCCGAATAGGGCGCTAAATCTATCCCGCTCAATGCAGGCGTCGGGTCGGAGGCCGTGGCCGCTTTAAGCTCCCCTATCAGCTTCTGAAGATAGTCCGGGTCATTGACTTTCAGACTGTCTAGATTACGCGAGGCCGTATCAAGGGCTACATAGCGCTTGCTATAGCTATAAAAAGGAGGAGGGGGAAACAACTGGGTTTTGTTGCTGGTATCATTGACCGCATCCGCATTCGCCGAACTCCAGCTGGCATTGGCAAGCGGGCTACCCAGGTAAGTCATCACCCCACTGACATTATGGGGGTCGCCTATCGGCGTGTTGCTGGCAAACACATAGTGCCCCTTCGCACTCTCTATCACCGCCGGACGATACGGAATAAAGTTCCCCTCATTTAAAAATGGGAAAAGAGTATCTGCCAGCCCATTGGTGGCTGCAAGCACAAACAACGGCTGACCCCCTCGGTCGTAACCCGCCACCTTCATATACTCCTGTTCCCAAGGCAACGTCACCTGACCGGATACCCCGCTCCCATCTCCATTGGCTATAAAGGTCGCCAAAACCGCCCCTGTGGATAAGTCGGAAACCACCACTTTCCCCAACCGTTTCTGAGCATCCGCTATCTGAACCACCAATGTGTACTTCCCATCCGCAGGGTAAAAACCACCCCAGTCCGCCTCTTGGGGAACCTGCATCGTCACAAACTCATAGGTCTCGAAGTTGTCTTGCGAGGGGGTAATCCCGGCGGGATAGCAGGCCAGGTCGGTTTGCAGGGCAAAGGTGCGAGGCGCAGCGTTGGGATTGGTGAGGCTGAGCCAGGTACCTGAAACCAACACAGAGACCGTGATGTTGGCATCGGTAGGCAGCGGCAGCAGGGCGGAGGCTGAAGGGGTTTGGGCGAAGGAAGGGGAAGAGAGCACCAGAGGTGCGGTGAGCCTGGCGAGTGCAGAGGAAAGGAACTGTCTTCGGGGGATGCCGCGTTGAGACATGGTAGGTCGCGAGACGTTACCACCTACGGGGGGGGGACACTCCCTTGCCCTTGTTGCTGTTTGCGTTGTTTTCTGTTCTTAGCCATTGAAGGTGTCTCCTTTGTTTTGGAATAGGTTTGTTCTATGCCAAGAGGACTGGGGAGGCCTCTCGAAGGAGGAGGGGTCTGCTCAGGAGCCTCAGAATGGCCAAGGTTGGATATGCGGTTGTGTGGTCTGTGCTCGAAGGGGCAGCGTGTTCAGACAATAATAGGATAACACAGGGTAGTAGGATATGTCAAGTCGTTTTATGGGTGTGGGGAAAAAATTTTTTTAGGAGATTTTGTTGGTGTAGGAAGGGCTAAGAGGGCAATTGTAGATGAGGGTAAGGGGCGAATAGAGATGCAAGAGAGGGAGTGTTGAAGTGAGGGGAAGAGCGGGGGCTTATCATCAAAAAGCCCCTAGCCCCGAAGGGGCTAGGGGAATAGCATAAGAGGATCAGGTCTCTGTTAGCGGGCGGTAGTGACGCTTACGAGGCCGGGAATTTCGGAGGGGTCAATGCCGAGTTTTTGGGCTACTCGCCGTCCGTAATCTTCATCCGCACGGAAGAAGTGGCCGAGCTGGCGCAACTGCACCTCCTTGCGAGCCTGCCCGAGTGCCTTAGCGATGGCTGTGGTCAGCCTCTCGCGTTGCCCCTCATCGAAGAGACGGTAGAGGTTGCCTGGCTGGGTGTAGTCATCATGATCTTTGGTGGAGTCGTACCGATCTACCGTCACATCCCCAATGTACCAGGCCGGTTCCTTGTACTCCGGTGCGGGCTGTGGGGTGCCTTCTCGTGAGTTGGGAAAGTAGTTGGGTGCACCACCGTACTCTCCATGCGTCATAAACCCATCCCGTTGGTAGTTTTTCACCGGACAGCGTGGGCGATTGACCGGCAGCTGATGATAGTTATTGCCGACACGGTAGCGATGCGCATCGGCATAGCTCATGAGGCGGGCCTGCAGCATCTTATCCGGGCTCCAACTGATGCCCGGCACGATGGCGCTGGGGCTAAAGGCGGCCTGTTCCACCTCCGCAAAGTAGTTTTCGGGGTTTCGGTTTAGTTCCAAGATACCGACCTCGATGAGCGGATACTCGGCATGAGGCCAGACTTTCGTGAGGTCGAAGGGGTTCCAGCGGAAGTTCTTCGCCTGTTCATCCGTCATAACCTGAATGTACATCTTCCAACGCGGGAACTCACCGCGCTCGATGGATTCGAAAAGGTCGCGCTGATGGCTCTCGCGATCCTTGCCGATGATGCGCTCGGCCTCCTCGTCGGTGAGGCATTGAATGCCCTGCATCGTCTTCATGTGGAACTTACACCATACCCGCTCGCCTTTCTCGTTGATGAGGCTATAGGTGTGGCTGCCGTAGCCGTTCATGTGGCGGTAGCTGCGTGGAAGCCCGCGGTCGGAGAAGAGGATGGTGACCTGGTGCAGCGATTCGGGGCAGAGCGACCAGAAGTCCCACTGCATATCCATGTCGCGAAGGTTGGTACGAGGATCGCGCTTTTGGGTGTGGATGAACATTTGGAACTTATAGGGGTCGCGCACAAAGAAGACGGGGGTGTTGTTGCCTACAAGGTCCCAGTTGCCCTCTTCGGTATAGAACTTGATGGCAAAGCCCCGCACGTCGCGCTCCGCATCGGCGGCACCGCGCTCACCGGCCACGGTGGAGAAGCGGATAAAGATGGGAGTCTGCTTGCCGATCTCGGAGAACAGTTTGGCTTTAGAGTAGCGGGTAATGTCGTTGGTGACGGTAAAGGTGCCGTAAGCCCCGGAGCCTTTCGCGTGAACGACCCGTTCGGGGATGCGCTCTCGATTGAAGTGCTGCATCTGTTCGAGTAGCTGAATGTCCTGCATAAGCAGGGGGCCGCGCGGCCCGGCCGTGAGGGCGTTTTGGTTGTCGGCGATAGGGGCGCCGTCGGCAGTGGTAAGAATGGGGTGTTCCTTGTCTTCGGGCATGTTTTGTTTTGACCTCCTGGTGAATTTTAGAGAAAAGCTCTCTCGGCAACGTCATGGCTGCCTAAGAGCTTTTCGGGTGAGAGAGAAAGCGGGATACTTCAGAATAGGACGAAGCCCTGTGCTCCCCACTTTCGCACCTCGTTGTCAGTATAGGACGAAGGAGGTATTATTGTCAAAGACTTTTTTTCTATAGAAACGATAGGCAAAACCTATGGAAATGCACCAACTGCGTTACTTTGTGGCCGTCGCCGAGACGGGGAGCTTTAGCAGGGCTGCGGAGCGATGCTACGTGAGTCAACCTTCTCTGAGCCTGCAGATCAAGAAGTTAGAGGAGGAGCTAGGCCAGCCGCTCTTCGATAGGCTGCGTCGTGGGGTGGCCTTGACGGATGCCGGGAAGCTGTTGTTGCCGCGGGCCAAACAGATTTTGCAGCAGGCACGTGAGGTTGAAGAGCAGTTAAAGCGCCAGCAGTCCATCGAGAACGTGCCGCTTGCAGTGGGAGTTTTGCCCACTATCGCGCCCTATCTGCTGCCTCTGGTGGTGGGGCGGATGCTGGCAGGCCATCCACAGTGTCAGCTTCAGATTCGGGAAGACCTCACGGAACGGCTTTTGGAGGCGTTGGTCAATAACGAAATAGATTGTGCCCTTGTAAGCCTGCCGGCGGAGCATGAGCTGGTAGAGATAGAGGTGCTTGCGCAGGAGCGGCTCTTACTGGTGGTGCCGGACGGCCCGAACTGGCCCCAGGAGAGCTGTGCGTTAAAAGCGATACAGGATTTTCCTGTCATTACCCTGCACGAGATGCACTGCTTGGGGCAGCAGATTGACAGCTTTTGCGCGCAGCAGGCGCTCCAACGGCGCATTGTGTGCCGAAGCGCGGAGCTGAGCACGCTCCAGACCCTTGTAGCAATGGGGTTTGGGGTGTCGTTGGTGCCGGAGATGTGCGCGAGTCGGTCTCCTTTGGAGGGCTGTCGGTATCTGCCACTGGCCGACGAGGGCATTCAACGCGCCATCGCCGTAGCCTGGCGGCGCGACCGTTCGCGCGGGCATCTTGCCCGCCATTTCGTGGAGCAGGTGCGAGACGTTCTGCAATCGGGAGCTTTGCGCTACAAGCCTACCCCATCCCTTTAGGCAAAGCTTTGCGAACGCCTTGAAAACGGCACAACAGCGCGGCGATGTCGGGAAAGCGGCGTAGAGGCAGGCTTACTTTGTTCTGCTCGCAAGCCGATACATAGGCCGCATGAACGGCATCCAAGACGACCCGTGCCGTGTGCGGCCCGATCTCCGGTTCTTCCTGTCGGCGCACACAGGCTGCAAAATGCTGCAAGAGACGCCGAATGCGTACGGCCGAAGGAGAGAGCGCCCGCTCCTCAGGGGTTAGGTCTACGCTCACCCTAGAAGCGTGTTCTCCAACTCGCTGAAGCGTGAGGTAGGGCAGCGGCAGGTTCGTCGCCGTAGAGGCGCCCACCCCTGCAATAAGCTCGGCGTTGCCATGGCTACCGGTGAGGAAATAGCGTTCTTCAGGACGCACAGAGAGCGTGCGCATGAACTGGTGAATGGACCGGCCGTGAGGGTGTGTTACGAGCAGAATGGCCAGCGCATCGGCCTGCGCTTTTTTGCCTCTTGGGTGTGGTGTCCCGATCAGCTGCGCCATCTCCATGTCGGCGCTCACAGCAAACCCTTCTCCCTGCCACCAGAAACAGAGGTCGAGGCTTTGACATGCCAAAAACTGCCAATGCGCATTCCACCCTCCGCTTACGCTATCTCCCGGTGGAAGGTCGGTCTCTTGTGGCAAGCCCCATGTGCAACGCAGCTGCTCTGGGGTACCCAGCGCATTTTCCTGAACCAGCTGGTGTAGTTTCCTAAAAGAGGGGTCGAATCGGCGAGGGAGCGCAGGCATAAGCAGTCGGTCGCTGCGCGAGGCCAGCACGAGGAGGTCATCCATATCGGCGAGGTGCAGAGCGAAGGGCACTTCGGCGAGAACCGGCAGATCGGCTCGAAGGGCATCCGCAATGGCCTGCGCGCGCAAAGCCAGAGGGGTCGTTATCAGCACCGCATCGAGCGGCTGGTCGAGTAAGTCCAGAGTATCTGCGCAAACGGTGGGCCGTCCACCTATTTGTCGCGCCCATATGCGGGCCAATCGCGGGTCGGGATCGGTTACGGCCGTCACACGAAGCTGAGGTGTTGCGGCCAATGCAGCATGATAACGCATCCTTGCGATTTCGCACCCGATCACTCCTATTCGTAGTGGCTCCATAGCAGCTCTCATACTTTCCGAAAAGCGGTATCTAGCCCAAAAGTGCCGTCCGGAAAGGCCACAACTTGATAATCCTCAAACAGGATCGGCTCAACGGCTACTAAACAACGATAGGCAAGAAATGCCAGTGCTCTGATCTCGATTTCGGCATGAAAACTGGCGCGCATTTCTAAAAAGTGGCGCCAGGCGCGTGCATTACCGGTTACCACTAAGGGCGCCTCGGTTTCATTGGGCAACAGCGAACGCGCCGTTTGCTGCACCTTCTTACGGAGATCGGTGCGCATTTCGGCCGAAAGCAGCGGCTGGCCGGCCTGTTGTGCTTCCAAAAGCCGCTCGACCGTGCGCTCATAGTCGGCTGCGGCGCGGTCTATACGCTCCAGAAATTCGGCGTGAAGCGTGGGATTTTGCTGATATTCCGGTCGTTCCACAAACCGCAGAACACGCCCCGACACATAGCGTTGCGATATTTGAGAATAGGAGAAGTGGCGATGGCGCACCAGTTCGTGGGTAACCGAGCGGCTAATGCCGTAGCAGAGCAGGCTAAAGTTGGCATGTTCAAGCACGCTGCCATGCCCCGATTCTTTGATGTTGTCGAAATAGCGTTTGGCTTCTCGGTTCCAGGTTCGCTTTGGGCCGAAGGAGGCATAGCAGAGCTGGCCGGCCGTTTTGCAAAGCTGGGTTCCCGGATCGAGGGGCACAGGGTCTTGCAGATAGGTGGCAAAGCCCAAATCGGGGTCAAAGCCCTCTAGAAAAGTCGCCAGCTCTCCTATCTCTGTTTGTGTGCGCCCGATAAGTATGACCCCCGGATGGCATAGATAGGGTGTTCCCTTTACGGTATGGCAAACCTGCGAGTGGATAGCCGGGAACCCTTTTTCTGTGCCCGATATGGGTATTTCGCGCCAGTCGGTGTGCCCTTCGGCCAACATAGATGCTCCTCAATGCCAACGCTCTTCCCCGGAATGCGGGTCGGCATATCGAATACAGTTGTGTGTTGTATCCCCATTGTTGTACCCCAATTTTGGGGGGCATCGAACCAAACTCTATAAGGACGCAAGTATATCTATTAGTCCTTACCTGCTACCCCTCAAGGCCGGTGGGGCTGAAACTCAAGATTTCTCGTCTTCGGCTCGAAATGACAGTTGTTTATCTCGTCTTCGGCTTGGAATGACAGTCGTATCGCCAGCTCTTCAAGCCCCCACCCCAACCCTCCCCCTATCAGGGAGAGGGGAGACCAATAAGTTCATTGGCAGTTTTCTATGATAACCTTCTCCTTGAAAAACTAACCAAGACCGCCCCCTTTCTTCAATAAGTAAGACACAATAAACGCCTCAGCGGCCAGAACCGTTTCCTTCAAAGCCCATCTCTCTGGCCGCTGCTGTGCCGTCTGCTAAGACCGCTGCGTTGCTGTCTGCAAGACGAAAGGATGGGTAGGGGGCGAGCAAAGTCGGCTTGCTCGGTGAACTGGCTCTAGAGCCGAAGCAATTGGCGGGTTCTGCAGCCTCTACCCCAACTCCCTCAGAACTGGTGGGGATGGAAACCCAAGATTTCTCGCCTTCGGCTCGAAATGACAGTTGTTTATCTCGTCTTCGGCTTGGAATGACAGTCGTATCGCCAGCTCTTCAAGCCCCCACCCCCCGCCCCTCCCCCAATTTGGGAGAGGGGAGACCAGCAAGCTTACTCGCGGTTTCCTTTGGTAGGCTTTTCTTTGAAAAATTAGCAAGATAGCCCCCTTTCTCCCTAATAGGCGGAAAGACTGAGATAGGGGGCGAACAAAGTCAGCATGCTCGGTGAACTGGCTCTAGAGCCGAAGCAATTGGCGGGTTCTGCAGCCTCCACCCTAACTCCCTCAGAACTGGTGGGGATGGAAACCCAAGATTTCTCGCCTTCGGCTCGAAATGACAGGCGTATCGCCGGCTTTTCAAGGCCGACAGTGCTGCGCTCAAGGCCGACACCCTTTCCTCAGCGGCCTGTTTCCCTCCCTTCATCGCCTATCTCGCTGGCCGCTGCGTTGCTGTCTGCAAGACGAAAGGTCGGGATAGGGGGCGAACAAGATAGGCTTGCTCTGTGAACTGGCTCTAGAACCATGAGATTGGCAGTTTCTACAGCCCAACCCCCTCAAAGCACACATCCTTGTCCTCAGAACGGGTGGGAAGTGAAATTCAAGATTTCTCGCCTTTGGCTCGAAATGACAGTTGTTTATCTCGTCTTCGGCTTGGAATGACAGTTGTATCGCTGGCTTTTCAAGCCCCTCCCCAACCCTCCCCGTACACAGGGAGGGAGGGCTAGCCTCCCCCCGCGTGCGGGGGGGATAAGAGGGGGGCTTTGGCATCGGCATTCTGCAGCCCCAACCCTCCCCCTACAGGGGAGGGGAGACCGATAAGTTAACTGGTAGCTTGCTCTGCAAACCGCCTCTAGAACTGTGAGACCCTATGACAATACCACGCGGTTTGAGACTGCGCTTCCTGCCGGATAAACGCTGCAGGAGAGGGCTGCAGTAACAGATAATCTATTTGTAGCATTCCTGCCGGTGCGCACGGGAGGGCAAAAATGAAAGAATCCGCGCCTCGTTTTAAAGGGAAGCACCTTTTGAGGGCGTTTAGCCTTATCGAGCTTTTAGTAATTGTATCTATTATAGCCATTTTGGCGTCGCTTCTGGCGCCTGTGCTGGCGCAGGTGCGCGAACAGGTGCGCAGCACCCTCTGCCTCTCTAATCTGCGCCAACTGGGAATGGGGGTAATGCTCTATGCAGAGGACTACGACGCCATGTATGCCAGCCCCGGATACCTGCCGGGCACATGGCCGATGGATTTGCATCAGCCCTATCTCTCCTCAGGATGGCGCGTTTGGGTTTGTCCCTCCGATACCCTGGCGCGCGTTTGGGACGGTTCCATCAACAGCCCCTCCTTCCTGCGTCGCACCAGCTACATTTGGAACGCCTATGTTTTTCGCGGCGACCCTTCGGATTGGCGTCGTGCCATCTCCTCTGCCGCCGTGCCCACGCCCAGCACATTGCCCGTATGGGGTGAGGGCTATGCCAACCCCGGTTGGGTTGCCGATGCCACCCCTCTCACCGATCCCTCCGCGTAGGATGCCTACATTCACGATGCCTACGGTGACAA
Source organism: Chthonomonas sp. (assembly GCF_035294505.1). Lineage (NCBI taxonomy): Bacteria > Bacillati > Armatimonadota > Chthonomonadia > Chthonomonadales > Chthonomonadaceae > Chthonomonas > Chthonomonas sp. Next base: position 8,360 of record NZ_DATGKU010000206.1, read on the forward strand.
CCTAAACACCCTGCCCAATGACCCCTTTGCCGCTCGGTGTCCCTATCGCCCACTCTATTTCGGCACCCACCCGCCGGACAGGCGCCACAACGGAGGGGGGAACTACGTGTTTAGTGATGGCCATGCGCACTGGCTCTTCCCAGACGATTTTCGCGTGGCGGCTCTCTACGCCTCCGGTGGCCGTATTGTGGACGACCGAACCGATCCGTTTGTTACCAATGGAGCGCGCATGGCCGCGATCTCGGGGACGGCGCTATGCCCGGTGTTCTGCTGCCCGCGCAACTTCGGCATGCCCCCCGGCGATGGCGAGCGCCCTTGGTTTCGCCCTTAGCGCTCCTGCCTTGACAGACTCTTGAGGAGGTGCTAAAATAGGCAAATCGTGCATCGGGAAGGTTGCTTTTTATGATGCTAAAGGATAACGATGAGCGATAGCGCCCCTGAGAACCTGCTCGTAGGCTCCAGCAATGAGCTGGAAACGCAGCCGCTGCCACGGCTTCTCGGCGCCCATATGCCCACCTCCGGCGGGCTGGCCAACAGCCTGATTAACGGAAAAGCCATAGGCTGTACGGCCGTGCAACTCTTTACCAGCAGTCCACGCCAATGGTCAAATCCTCCCCTTACCTCCGAAGAGATTGAGGCCTTTGAGGCCGCCAAAGAACAGACCCAAATCTCCTTCATTATCGCCCACGATTCCTATCTCATCAACCTCGCGGCGCCGGCTGCCGACGTGCTGGAACGCTCGCGAAGCGCCTTTCGCCATGAGCTTGACCGGGCGGAACAACTCGGTTTGCTGTGGGTGGTTACCCATATGGGTGCCCACTTAGGGCAGGGCGAAGAGGCTGCCATGCAGCGTTTGGTGGAAAGCTTGATCGTTATCTTAGAGGCTACCGATGCGGCTAACTATCGGGTGGGCATCGCGTTAGAGACCACTGCGGGGCAGGGCACCGGTTTGGGGTGGCGATTTGAACAACTGGGAGCCATCCTGGAACAGGTTGGGCCTCACCCCAGGCTCGGGGTCTGTATGGATACCTGTCATATCTTTGTGGCCGGCTACGACATTCGCACGCCGGAGACCTACGAGGCCACCCTCGCCGAGTTCGATCGTCTTGTGGGGCTGCATCATCTGAAGGTGCTGCACATCAACGATGCCAAGAAGGGGCTTGGAAGCCGAGTGGATAGGCACGAACACATTGGGCAGGGCGAGATAGGCGATGCCGCTTTTCAGCGTCTGCTAACCGACCCGCGCCTGCTCAACGTGCCGGCGCTGATAGAGACGCCGGAAGCCGAGACCATGCACGCGGTGAATCTGCGCCATCTCCGCCAACTTATCCTCGGCTGTTCCTCGAAGGAAGGGGAACCTAGGGCGTCGTAAAAGTTACCGAACATCCTGGCGGGATCGGGTGATAAGTTGCCCACCGATTGCGTAGTGAAGTTTGAGATAGGAAAACCCATACTTAAGAAGGGGATGATGGGTAGAATTTTGTATCCATCTTGGAGAAACTTACCTCTATCGCTATCCGTAGATTAGAGTTATACAGAGAGACCACCCGTTTTGTAAGCGGCGTAAGCAGCGATAACCCTGTGGTATCGAGGAGATTGTAAAACCCAT
>NZ_DATGKU010000207.1:0-3673 GCF_035294505.1 Chthonomonas sp.
TCGATGGGGATGGTGTGTCCTACCCGTCCCATCACGGCCTCCTGGGTTTTGAGGCCATTGCCCGTGATGGCGATCACCACCACATCGTCTTTGCCGAATCGGCCCTGTTCCGCCAGTTTTTTCGTCACCGAAACGGTAACGCCGCCGGCCGTTTCGGTGAAGATGCCCTCGGTTCGTGCCAGCAGCTTTATGCCTTCCACCACCTCCTCATCCGTAACGTCTTCGGCCCATCCGCCGGATTTTCGCACCGTATCTATGGCCGTATAGCCGTCGGCAGGGTTCCCGATGGCGATGGAGCGGGCGATGGTATTGGGGCGTTGTGGGCGAAACACGGCCGCCTCGGTTTTTATGGCCGTTGTTATGGGGGAGCAGCCTGTGGCCTGGGCGGCGTACATACGGGTATTCACCGGTCCATCGAGAAGTCCAAGCCGCTCCAACTCTTTCAAACCCTTATAAATTTTGCTGATCAACGAGCCGCCGGCACAAGGCACGATCACGTGGTCGGGCGCTCTCCAGCCGAGTTGTTCGGCGATCTCATAGCCATAGGTTTTGGAGCCGTCGCCGTAGAAAGGTCGAAGGTTGATATTCACGAAACCCCAGCCGTAGCGGTCGCCCGCTTCGGCGCAGAGGCGGTTCACCTCATCGTAGCAGCCGGACACGGCGAGCACGTTAGTTCCATAGATAAGGGTGCCCACCACTTTGCCCTGTTCTAGGTCGGCCGGAATAAAGATGTAGGAGCGGAAGCCCCCTTCTGCGGCGTGGGCTGCCACCGAGTTCGCGAGGTTCCCTGTAGAGGCACAGGCTACCGTGTCGTAGCCAAACTCACGGGCTTTGGTGAGGGCCACAGCTACCACTCTATCTTTAAAAGAGAGGGTAGGATGGTTCACGGCGTCGTTCTTCACATAAAGGTTTTTGAGGCCAAGCTCGCGTCCCAGCCGTTCCGCCTTCACCAAGGGCGTCCAGCCGACGTTTTTGCCGACGGTGGGCGGGCCTTCCACCGGCAGGAGGTCCCAGTAGCGCCACATGGAGGGGGGGCCGGCGGCGATCTTTTCGCGGGTAACCCGCTGTTCAATAAGCTCCCAATTCAGTTTAACTTCGAGGGGTCCGAAACAGAGTTCACAGACATGCACGGGCGCCAGCGGATACTCTTTTCCGCACTCGCGACACTGCATCCCCAACGTTTTAGCAGACATTCGTTATAAGCCTCCTCAATGAGCTAGACAGAGTGTGAAGTCGGCGCAGAGACAATTAAAAAGCCTCTCGACCGGCGTGCCCGCGTTGCAGGCACACAGGACGAGAGGCTCAAGCCTTCGTGGTCCCACCTGTTTTCGCCACAACCTCACGATTGCGGCCTCGGCGGGTGCAACGACGTTCCTACGAACGCGTACACCCTGGCCCTATAACGGGAGCCCCCCGGCCTTCCCTACTCAGCCAACGAAGCGCTTTTCGAAAAGGCGGCTCAAAGGCCATTTCGGCAGGTTCGCTCGTACCGGCTTCCACCAACCCGGCTCGCTGTCACCGCGCCGCCTGCTTACTCCACCTTCTCTTCGCCTTGCCACTTTCCAACTGTGTCGGACGTAAATTATACACGGTGAGCCGTTAGAAAGTCAACCCTCTTTTTCTGCTTGACACCTTCCCGATAATGACGGTATGATAAATTTACCTTATATAAAAGCGTTGCGCTCGAAGACGAGCGCCCTATAACGCCACAAAAGAGCGCCCGATGCCTGAATTGAGTCTGTTTACCGGTGCGAACCTAGCTTATGTTCTAGACCTCTACGAGCGTTATCAACGCGATCCGGAATCGGTAGATCCGGAAACACGTGCCTTCTTCGAGGCCTATCCTCTCTCCGCTTTGCTCGAAAAAAGCGCCTCCCCCGATATTTCGAATAGGCTGCTCGAAGCGGCTATTGCCACGGTGCGCCTGGCGCGCTATATTCGTCAGCGAGGCCATCTCGATGCCGATATTGACCCGCTGCATCTCAGTCCACGAAGCTCTGCCGAGCTGGAGTTGAGCGCCCATAACCTCACGCCGGAGATATTGGAGCAACTGCCCTCGAGCCTCATCGGCGGCCCCATCGCTCAGGAGACCACCAACGCGCGCGACGCCATCGCGCGGCTGCGACAGGTCTATTCCGGAACGATTGGCTATGAGGACGAGCATATTCAGGAGGCCAAAGAGCGCTACTGGCTGCGCGAGGTTGTGGAAAGCCGCCGCTTCTTCAAGGATATAGACCCTGCGCGCAAGCGCGACCTGCTTCAACGCCTCATCGAGGTGGATATTTTTGAGGATTTTCTGCAGCGAACTTTCCCAGGGGAGAAGCGTTTCTCCATCGAGGGCACCGATGCCCTCGTGCCTATGCTCGACGAGATCGTTCGTAGTGCTGCCATTGAAGGCATGCAAGAGGTGGTCATGGGCATGGCCCACCGCGGGCGTCTCAACGTGCTGGCGCACGTGCTCGGCAAGCCCTACGAGGTAATTCTCAAGGAGTTCCAAAACAACATCGGTGGCGAGGGCACCTCGGTATCCGGCAGCAATTTTGAGGGATGGTCGGGCGACGTGAAGTATCACCTAGGCTACAGTCGCGCCTTTCGCGAATCGGGCGTGGCCGAAATGCCCATTACCCTTGTGCCCAACCCAAGCCATCTCGAATATGTGAACCCCGTTGTAGAGGGGCATGTACGCGCTGCACAGGAACGCCGCGACTCCATGGGCCGTCCTCCCCAAAACGAACGTGCCGCACTGCCGATCCTCATCCACGGAGATGCCGCCTTCTGCGGACAGGGCATCGTTGCCGAAACGCTAAACCTCTCGCGTTTGCCGGGGTATCGCACGGGGGGAACCATCCACATCATTTTAAACAACCAGATCGGCTTTACCACGCTTCCCTCTGAAGGCCGCTCCACCCTCTATGCCAGTGACCTTGCCAAAGGCTTTGAAATCCCCATCGTTCATGTAAATGCCGACGACCCCATTGCCTGCATCGCTGCGGCTCGCATGGCCTTTGCCTATCGAGAGGAGTTCGGTAAGGACTTTCTCATAGACCTTATCGGCTATCGGCGCTATGGACACAACGAAACGGACGAGCCACGCACCACACAGCCACGTATGTATGCGCTTATAGATGCCCATCCGCGCGTGCGCGAAATCTTTGCACGCGAGTTGGAGAAGGAGGGCATCGTATCGCGGGACGAAGCTGCGGCCATGGTTAACGAGGTGCGCGAACGCTTGCGCAAAGCGCTCGATGTGGCCTCGCATATGGAAAACGGTGAGGAGAATGGCAACGGCCATCTATCGCCACCGGAAGAGGATGTCGTTGAGACCGGTGTAAGCGCAGAGACCCTCATCGCGCTTAACGAAGCGATGCTAGAGTGGCCGCCCGGCTTTCATGTAAACCCGCGAACCGCAAAACAGTTCTATGAACCGCGTCGGCAGGCCATTCATCAGCCGCGCGGCATCTACTGGGGGCACGCGGAAGCGCTGGCCTTTGCCTCTATTCTTGCCGACGGCATTCCTATCCGCCTCACGGGTCAAGACACGGAGCGCGGCACCTTCGATCAGCGTCGCCTCGCCCTTTACGACGTTGAGACGGGCGAGCGCTATGCGCCGCTAGAGCATCTTCCTCAGGCGCGCGCCTCCTTTGCCGTCTATAACAGCCCTCTTTCCGAAAGC
>NZ_DATGKU010000208.1:0-7369 GCF_035294505.1 Chthonomonas sp.
AAACCCATAGAAATGTGGGGGCGCAAAGCCATGGGCCTGTAGGGGTTTATCCCCCATGGTTGCCAGGTTGCCGTCCTCGACTCAGTTCGGCGCGGTTATCGCGTCTTAATGGTCAGGAGGCAAGACAATGCAAATATCTACCGAGGAAGTGAATCGTCTGCTAGCCGCCACGCCGCTACGTGGTGCGAACGTTAAAAGCCGCATGGCTCGTTCTCGAACCGGCGATTCGTCTTCGACCAGTCCGGAGGCTGTCTCCATCGAGATATCTGCCAAGGCGCAGGATATCCAGAAGGTCAAACAGGCTGTCGAGCAGGTTCCTGATGTTCGAATGGACCGCGTGATGCAGCTGAAGGCCCTCGTGGAGAGCGGTCAATATCATGTGAGTGGAGAAGAGGTTGCCGACCTCATGATCCGCCGCACTCTTGCCGACAACACGGCATTGTGATCGTAGCTGACTCCAGAAAGCGAAAGGGCAGGAGAACTCCTGCCCTTTTTACTATTGCACACCCACCCACACCTGCCTTCTTTTTTGAACCGTTGCTCAAACCATACGCAAATAGGACAGGTTCGATTCCTGCTTCAGCGACCGGGTACTCGTAGACCGGCACAAAGCCGCCGGGCCGCAGAGCCGATCTTCATGGACGTGACTACCTGTACAACTCGTGGTAGTGGCGCTAAGCGCTCAGTCTCAAGGTACCTCCTACCCCACAGGGGGTATTCGTCTCAATACTTTTGTTGGCTGTTGTCAACCCTATTGCCGCCTAAAGAAACGTCTGTTTGGCAAAAGTGGAAGGGAACCAGGTAATGTCAAACGTTTGACACTCACCGAATAAAGGTCATAAGCCGGTTAGACCAGGCATCGAGCGCGTTCTGGCGACTGTCTGGGATGATAAGCAGAGATTCTAGGTCGGAAGGGAGGCACCAACGAAAATCGGTTGCTTCCGCGCCGAGACGCAGTTCGCCTTCAACGTGCTCAACCAAGAAACAGAGGACAAAGCTACGGTGCACATTCCCATCTGGATAGGCGACTATGCTCTGTGGATCGGTGTTGATAGAGATAAGACGCACTACTCGTGTCAATAGACCGGTCTCTTCCAACACTTCTCGCACACAGCATTCGGCGGCGGATTCGGTGGGGTCAATACGACCGCCGGGCAGTGACCAGTAGTCGCTCTGTCGGCGCTTGAGAAATAAAATGCGACCTGCCGAATCCATGAGAACAGCAGAAACGCCGGGATGGAGCGGCACATTGGGAGAGGGAGCAAGGGGATCGTGGAAGTAAAAACGCTCTTTTCTCATTGCCGTATTTAACCTTCCTGAGGTACAAGGATGTCGAGGAGGCGCTCAAGTTCATCGAGAGAATAGAAAAATATTTCGATGCGCCCTGTGCCACTCGATGTGAAATGAAGGGCTACACGCGTCTTGAGTGCACCCTGCAAGCGCTCTTGGATATATTGAATCTGCGGGTCTGGAGGAGAGGGAGGAGCAGAAGAAGGAGAGAGAGCCTGACGAGCCGCTTTGGCCATACGCTCCGTTTCCCTAACGGAAAGACCACGCGATTTAACAACAGTCCAAAGGCGGAGGATGGCATCAGGACGCTCGGCCATCATGAGCGCACGGCCGTGTCCTTCAGATATCTCGCCACGTTCTAGGCTTTCCTGAACCTCCTCTGGCAGTTGTAAGAGACGTAAGGCGTTCGCGATCGCGGTGCGAGTCTTGCCTACACGTTGCGCAACCTGTTCTTGAGTGAGACCGAATTCGCGCATCATTCGGAGGTAGGCCTTGGCGGCTTCAATGGGAGTGATGTCCTCACGTTGAAGGTTTTCGACTATGGCCACCTCGAGCATCTCCCGTTCGGAACAGTCGCGCACCATGGCGGGAATGCGGGTTAATCCGGCACGTTGGGCAGCGCGAAGGCGACGCTCTCCAGCTACCACCTCAAATTTGCCCGAATCGGTCTCCCTCACAAGGATGGGTTGAAGGACCCCGTGCTCACGAATGGACTGGGCTAACTCTTCAAGCGCCACCGGGTCAAAAAGCGTTCGAGGTTGATAGGGATTGGGCAGAATCTCCGAGATATCTATCTCACGTACCTGACCCTGAGGAATATCTGCCGCCTCAGGAAGCAGCATGGCGAGACCGCGACCGAGTCCGCGTTTGGCCATATATCTCCTCCGCAATTTTCTTATAAGCAATCGCTCCACGAGAGCGAGGATCGTAGAGAGCTATCGGCAGTCCATGACTGGGTGCCTCGGATAAACGCACATTGCGAGGCACCTCGGTAGCAGAGACCTTGTCCCCGAGAAATTGACGGACCTCATCGGCTACTTGTTGCGAGAGACGAGTGCGCGAGTCGACCATCGTTAAAATCACCTTGGTGATCTCTAGCTTGGGATTCAATCGCTGACGAACTAGCTCGATGGTGCGCAAGAGTTGGGATATTCCCTCCAGTGCGTAAAACTCCGCTTGTAGCGGTATGATAAGTCCCTCTGCCGCAACCAGGGCATTTATCGTGAGAATGCCCAAAGAGGGTGGGGCATCTATGAAGATCAGATCGAAATGCCCTACCGCAGGCTCGATGGCCTCGCGAAGATAGTTGTCACGCCCGATTTTAGGCATTAACTCCAATTCGGCACCCGCGAGATCGATGGTGGCAGGAAGCACGGAAAGACCCGCGATGGGCGTTTCTACCAGAGACTCCAGAAGGGGATGGCCCTCTACAAGGACATCGTATGTCGAGTGCTCTAAGGATTTTCGATTGATGCCAAAGCCGCTTGTCGCATTGCCCTGCGGGTCGAGATCGATAAGCAGGGTTCGGGCACCCGCTAAGGCGGTATAGGCCGCAACATTGATAGCCGTTGTGGTTTTTCCTACCCCACCCTTCTGATTGACGATTGCGTATACTGTGGCCATGCTGTATCCAAAGGATGCCAATACGTGTTGGAAAAAAGTATACTCCATGAAGCAGACAGATAAGTAAGGGAGTGTCATGATGAGTTCTACCTTCACCCGATCGCAGCAGGCGGCCATCGAGGCTATGGATAAAGATGTCTGTGTGTCGGCAGGAGCAGGGTCGGGGAAGACCAAAGTTTTGGTAGAGCGCTTCGTGCGGATTATTGTTGAGAGCAAGCGTGGAAGCCTTGCCAAAGAGCTTCGAGCCACACCTGAACATATCCTTGTCATCACCTTTACCGATAAAGCCACGCGTGAAATGAAAAACCGGATCATCGAGGCATTTCGGAAACTGAATCTGCTGGAGGAACTGCACCAGATCGAGAATGCGTACATCAGCACCATTCACGGGTTTTGCGCGCGACTGCTGTTAGAAAACCCTTTTGAAGCTCAAGTAGACCCCCAATTTCAGGTGCTTGATGAGGTAAGGGCCGCCCAACTCCTGCATCGTTGTTGCGAACAGGAGTTGGATCGCCTAATAGAGAAAAACGACGCGCGAATACGAGAACTTTTGACGGCTGTACAAAATGGACATAATGAATTGCAAAACAATCGTGATTTAACTATTTTGTTGGCCGAGTCGTTGGAACATGTGCTCGCAACTCTGCGCAATGCCGGATGGCAGCAAGAAGATGTCGAAAACATCGCTGCCGAATCGCTGGATGGTATTGCGAGAAGGAATCTAGCGATTGTACGCACCTTTTTTGAACCCATCGTCTCTGAGCTGAAGGCATGTCGGAATGCCCTTGAGCCGCTTCTGGGAAGTCTGCGGGGAGGAATGCGAGAGCTTGCAGACAGGTTAGACCGTCAAATCGCGGCGTGTCCTCAATATGAAGGCGATCCCCACTCCTTGTTGGAGTGGTTCAAGGGGATAAAATCTCTTGTGAACCGGCGGAGTTATCATGCAAGTGGCCCTGGCGAACGTGATCTTTTACCCATTCTCTATCGCATAAAAGAGTCCGTGATCCAGGCGCTAAAGGTACACCAAACGACCCGCGAACTGGAGAGACAATCTGCCTCCTGTTGCCATAACTTTCTGGAGTTGTCGCTCCATGTGTGGCGCGCATATGAGGAGAGTAAGCGCCGTCTTGGCTGTCTAGATATGGAAGACCTTCAAAGCAAAGCAGTCCAATTGCTGGAAAATTTCTCTGCGGTGCGCCATCGCTACCAAAAACACTTCCGTCATCTGTTAGTAGATGAGTTTCAGGATACGAATCGTCTGCAAGTACGCCTCATTGAACTGCTGCATGAGGAAGGCGGCCAGATTTGCAACAGAAAATTTCTGGTTGGTGACATCCAGCAATCCATCTACGCCTTTCGCGGGGCGGAGCCTCTGCTGTTTCGGGAGGTCATTCGACAGGCAGAAAACGAAAAAAGACATGTCCACGTGCGGCTTACCGATAATTTTCGCTCTCGTCCTGAAGTGCTTAAACTGGTTGAACTGGTGTTTAAACGACATACCTTCGTTGAAGAGAACTTTGAACCTCTAACACCAGGGGCGGACTTTCTGCCGAAAGAGACTCCCTCTATAGAGATTCTGCTGGCGAGAAATATGCGTAGAGACGAGTATCAACTGAGAGAAGCGGAGGCTTTGGCCGTTCGCATTCGTGAGATTGTGGAGAACGAGCACCTGCACATCACCGCCCGCTCCGACCCGAGGTGTGGAGAGCCTGTACGCTGGCGCGACATCGCCGTGCTTTTTCGCAGCCTAACGCGTGTTGCCCTTTATGAAGAGGCCTTTGCCCGCCACGGAGTACCCTGTTTCGTCGTGGGGGGAGGACGAGGCTACTATGCAAGGCAAGAGGTTCGCGATCTCTTAAATGTCCTGACTTATCTCGATACTCCTTTTGATGATGTCGCACTGACCGCGGTATTACGTTCGCCGTTTGTTGGACTTAGGATCGATTCTCTCGTGGAACTGCATCGCCTTCGTGGAGAAAGAAGTTCGGCGCCGCCTCATCTCTCTCTCAATGCCTTGCTGAAATCGCAAGTTTTGACCGAAAGAGAAAAAGAAAGACTGCACTGCTTTCTGCAGGTTGTGGAAACGCTTCGCGCCCAGGAAGATAGGCTCCCTGTCGGCCAAATTTTGGAGAGGCTTATTCTGCAAACAAACTACGACATTTGTCTCCTAAGTCGGCCTAATGGCCGCAGAAGATTGGCGAATATGCGTAAGCTTCTACAGATGGCGAGTGCAGAACCGGTCTTCGGCGTCTCTGCCTTTATACAACAACTGAAAGAGATCGAAAAGCTTTCCCCCCGCGAAGGGGATGCCCCGACAGAAGAGGAAGAGGCAGACGTGGTGCGGCTGCTTACCATCCATCGGGCCAAGGGACTGGAGTTTCCTGTGGTGTGCTTGGCCGATCTGTCCCACCCATTCCAACTACCCTCTCAGGAGCTGTTTATCTGCCATGGCAAAACTATGGCCATCGGCAGCCGAATTATGGGAGAGGGCGATCTCGTCTACAATGTCATCGAGGAACTACGGTTACAGCGCGATCAAGAGGAGGCTGCGCGGTTGCTCTATGTGGCTCTTACCCGCGCAAAGGAGCATCTACTGCTTTCGGGATGTCTCAACGATCTGCCGTCCATATCAGAGAATTGGGCCTCTTCGCTGTTTCCCATGCTAGGTGTGAACGATGCGTCGGCAGAACCCCAAATACGGTCACTGGTGGGAGGACTGAAGGCCCGCGTGATGGCAATAACTCATAATGGAATAAATGACGAGGACAATGAAGCCTATCTGAGAGAAAAGAGGATAGATGCCCTCGCCGAAACATTGGCGAACCTGGAAAAAAGCGGAGGGTAGTGCAACAGAGTGTACAAGAGGAAGGGAATAGGATTTGACGGCTCTATTAGCGGTATAATAGACGTAGATACGATTATGGGCTGCAACCCGCTCTTAATGTCACCCGATTTTAGAGGACTTGCGGGATAGATTCCTTGCGACTTGTTTTAACAGTATCCTTATTACACGAGGTTTCGCCGAACGGATCGCCACGAGTGGCAAACCGTTGTCTCTTCAGCTGCCGGATTTATAGTGGGTTACACCGTGGTGAGTGGACTTCCCATCCATAGTGTGAATGTGCACCTTGGTGTGCATGGGAATGAGGAAAGGAATGGCGTCGGAGGCGTACAAAGCTCAGAACGAAAAAGGCGATATGGCCTGCAGGGAGTTGCAGGAAGGTATCGTGTTGAAGGTGCTAAGCGGCACCTACATTGTGCAAGCGGAGGCAGATAAAAGCAGCGATCCGCCTCGCTATACCTGCATCTTGAGAGGCACGCTTCGGAAACAGCTCACCTACACGGAGAGCGCAGCGCTCCCGCGCCGGGTTGTCAAGGCGAAAAGGCCCCCACAAACCGACGTCGTAGCCGTTGGCGATCGGGTGCTCTTTTCCATTTTGCCCAACCATACCGGCGTGATCGAGGAGGTGCTGCCGCGTCGAACGCGCTTCGCCAGAGCGGCCTTTCGTGGCAAGGAGCAAACGCTTGTCACTAATCTAGACCAGTTGGTTGTGGTCTTTGCTTGTGCCGAGCCAAACCCCGACCCGTGGCGCATAGACCGTTGGCTTGTGGCCGCCGAGGCGTTTGGTCTGGAGGCCGTTCTGGTAGCCAACAAGCGCGACCTGGTGGATGAGGCGCAATTTCAAAACAGTTTCGGTGAGTTTGCAGCGCTTGGCTACAAAGTCTTGCCGACAAGCGCCCTGAAAGAGACCGGCATTGAGCCGCTTCGTCAAGTGCTGCGCGGGCGTATTTCAGCCTTTACCGGCCCTTCTGGGGTCGGCAAGTCGAGCCTACTCAACGTTCTGCAACCAGGTTTGCACCTGAAGGTGGGAGCTGTTGGCGATGTTACCCACCGAGGACGGCATACCACCACCGTACGCGAACTTTTTCCGCTGGAGGGAGGCGGGTGGGTGGCCGATACGCCCGGTCTGCGGCAGCTTGAGCTGCCCGCCCTCTCTCGGCAAGAGTTGGCCGAATGTTTTGTTGATTTTAGGCCGTTTCTCGCTACCCCTTGTCGGTTTCGCGACTGTCGGCACGAAACCGAACCCGGATGTAGTCTTAAGATGGCGGTAGAGCAAGGGCAGCTTTCTGCTAGGCGCTATCGAAGTTTCCTCGAAATCGCTCATGAGATAGAACAGGATCGCACTAAATAAGCCGCATCCCTGGCCAAATAGGGCAAATCGCCTGTGTGTAGAATGAAGTCAGAAAAGTTCTTGAAACCGAACACTTCACGGTTGCGTAGTCTCTTCAAGAAAGAGAGCGCTCCGTGAGACCAATGGGGACGATCACACTCGTGGAAGAAAAGGATTCCGACCTCGTACAGCGTACGCTGTGTGGGGACTGGTCCGCTTATGATCAACTCGTAAAGCGTTACCAGCGCCAAATCTATAACTTCGCCTACCGAATGATGGGCAAT
>NZ_DATGKU010000209.1:0-4508 GCF_035294505.1 Chthonomonas sp.
CCGATAATACTTGGTGATTCGAGTTCACCTTCCTTCCCTGGCGCGGCAGGGTTTTGCTCTCCTTTTACCTGCCGCGTCCCTTTTTATTTTAGGCTCTCCCTTTACTCACCTCCGTCGTTAGAAGCGCCCGATTTCTCCCAAACCCTTTGAAGAGCAGGTACAATTTACGGGTGAAAGGAGAAGCGAATGGAGATTCTGGTTTTTCTTAGCAAATGGCTCCATGTTTTGAGCATGGCCGGGGTGGTTGGTGGGCTTTTCTTTGGCCTCTTCGTACTCGGTGCCCTACGGCCCCAAAGTGAGGGTGAGGAGGACGAGAAGCTGAAACTTGCCTGGAAACGTTTTGGCATCTCTATGGGGTTACTGTGGATCGTGGTGCTTATCACCGGCTTCTACAACCTCTCGGTGGTCACTCCAGAGGTCAATGCGACCTACCAAACCACGGTAGGCATCAAAATCGGTTTGGCTCTACTGATGTTCTTCATAACCCTCGCCGTTGCCCACCCTGTGGGGCCGCTCAAGAAATTTTTTCGTGAGCGCAACACGTGGCTGGCCATTCTGCTTATTGCCGGCATCATCATCGTGGGCATCTCCGCCGATCTGAACCTTTCTCGAATCAATGGTTCGGGCCTGAAAAAACCTCCTGCGGCCTCCGTACCTACCGCTATCCCACCGGCTCCTTGACACAGGACGTCGCTCTGTCCAACGCTTTTTTGCGATACCGCTTTTCTAAAGCAAGAGAATAGGATAAACAAAAGGCGCTTCCAACTTGTTTGGAAGCGCCTTCACTTCACCAAGGGGATTCCCCTAATCGGACGATAGCACCGCCTGATAGCGTGGCCAGAACGCCTGAAGGCGGGCTTTTTTCTTGAACGCGTCGAAATCTTTCTGGTACTGGGCGTTTTGCTGAGGAGTTAGTAGACTTTGCAGCGCTAAAAGCTCACACTGCTCCTTCACGTTGTTGAAGGGATCGGTTGAAGCAGGGGTATGGCCTACCATACGAATGATCCACCAAGTTGGCCGCAGTTGATGTGTCAGCGCATCGCGCACCATAAAGAAGTGAGGGGTAGTGGTCTGGTCAATGTGTAGGGAGAAGATCAAGTCCTTCAGAGCCTGCGGGGCGCTGCCACCCTGTTTGCGCATCCATGGAAGCAGACCACCGTTTTGGGCGCTGACGTCTTGACTATACTGCTTCGCCACCGTGTAGAAGGAGGCGCCGGAGGTAAGGGCATCGTAGGCCTTATCGGCGGTAGACTTGTCTTTGGTGATGATCACGGCGATCTGAACCTGCTCCGGATGATAGAAAAGCGCACTCGGATTGGAGGGGTCGGTGTTCTTCTTATACACCGCCTCTACAGCCGATGCGGGCAGAGGGTGCCCATAGTAGTGGGTTAAAATCGCGATCTGCGCCAGGGTGGAGCGAAGATTCATCTTTACATCGTCGGGCGTCTCGTACCGGTCGGCCAGCATCTGGTCAAAATGCGGCACTTTGCTGATCTCGGCATAGCGCTGTTCTACCTCCTGATCGCTCGGAGCCACACCAAGGCTCTGTGCAAATTGAATGCGCAGCACCGTATCGCGCCAGTTTTTGATCACCTGTGGCCCGGCAACCTGTTCCAGATGGCGATAGAACTCGTCCTGATAGATAGGGTATCCGTTCACCGCAGCGACCATCTGTCGGGCACGAACTCGTCGGCTTTCAATATAGCCTCCCAGCCCTATTCCAACAATCAGCGTGATGGCAAGCAGCAACAAAATAGGAAAGCGGCGACCAGCATTTGGACTGCTTTCGGGTGGCAAGGGTTCCGGCTGCCGGCGAGGCTTAACTTCGGGCAGCGTTGCCACAAACTTCTCTCCTGAAGAGCCTTTCGTTTCCAAAACTTTCCCCTCCTTGGCGGAGATTTCAGTATCCCCCAATGAGAACATCTACGCACTCACTGTTTAGCTCGCGTGGTTGCTTTACAAAATATATAGGGTTTCGGGTATCTTAAGTTCCCGTCTGCAATTATTATGGCAGAGACCGAGGACGACTTAACGCCTGTTTACCCGGCACATGAGGTTTGCCTGATGCGTTGGCTAAAAATAGCTCCCATCTCCGATATTCCCTCCGGTTCCGCTCGAATCTACCATTTAGACAGACCGCTGCCATCCGAAGGTTCCGTGCCCATGCAAAGGGAGGTGGCTCTCTTTAACGTGAACGGCACTTTCTACGGCTTCGATAACACCTGCCCTCATCTCGGTGGCCCGCTCGGCGAAGGGTGGGTGGAAGGGAATGTTGTTATCTGCCCTCTGCATTTTTGGGAGTTCGATATCCGCACCGGAAAATCGCCCGACGACCCCACCGTCTGTGTAACAACCTACCCCTGTAAGGTGGAAGAAGGGTATGTCTACATTGGGCTGGAAGAGGAAACGGGGTAAATTGGCGACGGTCGTTTCCCTGTGTCCCTAAAAGTCGGGCAAAGTTACCTGGGCGCGTACCACACCGGCCCTATCATGGCGAGCGGTAAGTTTCACTACCGAGCCTGCTGGGCCACGCACCACCCATTCCACTTTGGCGCGTTCGCGGGTGGCATCGGCCGTCCACCCGTAAGGTGCGGAGGCTTTGTAGGCTTTGCCCTCCAACTGCTCCCCCTCCATGCGGGGTTTGCCGACCTCTAGCACGGCGCCTTCAGGCAGCTCGATCTCGGCCACCAGCGGGCGACATACCTGTTTTTCGAGCGCCTTTTTGCTGATGTAGGTCGGCAGCCACCCCACGTTATCCACCACCAAGCGAACACAATAAGCGCCTTCACCCAGTGGCTCGGCTGTTGCGCTATGTACCTGTAGCAAGGGCGATAGAAGCGCATTCCATAGGACCCAGCGAGCAAACGGGGCGATCTCCTTTTCCAGGAATTGGGGCGGAGGATTACGAAATGCATACTGAACGTCCCAGCCGCCTATCTCCACGGCGCCCAGTTGTGGGTGTTGGAAGGGACGCCAAGCCACATAGCCCCTGCCGCCCAGATTGGCATCAGACCACTCCAACATCTTGATGTCTTCTTCTAGAGGATGGTCGCGATACCACTGAATAAACCGATACTGGCCCGACTTGGTATCGGGGCTAAAGCCCTCTGTAATCCCGGCCTGACGCTGTGGCGACCATATCTCTACCGTCCAGGCGAAGAGGCCGAGATGGTCGTACATCCAGTCGTCCCATACCCCCGTGATCACCTCATTGGGGTGATAGCGAAAGTCGTGATAGACGCTTACGTGCGGGTAGCCGGTAAGTTCAGCCCCCTTCTGGCCTATTGTTTGAAAGACCCAAAGGTCTTCCGCCGGCATCGTATCGTCGGCTTGTGTGCCGTAAGGGCGCAGCAGCACCCCTCCATAGGTATGGAAGGTGAGTCCGCCGGTGATGTTTGGATGGCTCGTGATAAACTGCAGCAGATTGTGCACTTCAGGCTCGCTGCCGGGGAAGGGGCCGGCGCCGCGCTGCTGATGCTCCTGGCGCCAATGGGCAGGAAAGTTCCGATTAAGGTCAAGCCCCTCCTTATTGCGCTGCAGCGTTAAGGTGAAGCCATCCCAATTTTCCAAAATCCCTTCCGGCAGAATGCGATAATAAGTTCCTCCGGTCTCGGTAGGCTCGCGGCGCACCATGAGGCGCGGATGCTCCGGATGGATTTTCCACGGTCCGTTCGGGTCGGGGATGCGCATATTCAGTATGCGCCCATCTCCATCTACGTCCTCAATACGTAGGCCTTCTATAGGCTCCTCATCGTAGGGATAGGGTCGAACGCTGGAGCGGAGAAAGCGCGGTTTATCGGAAAAATAGAGTTCGGCTCCATCCGGATTAACGCGCGGAACGACATAGAAGGCGCGACTATCCAGAGCGCGTGTAACGTGCGGATCGCTTCCATAATGGGTGGCAAGGTAGTGCAGAATGTAGAGGCAGGCCGATGAGGCCGATACCTCGGTGGCATGAATATTTCCGTCGCACCAATAGGCCGGCTTTTCGGTGTCGGGGCCGGTGTCGAAGCGGGTGGCCGTTACAAGCCATACATCACGCCCCTCATAGCTCTTTCCTATCGATTCCAGTCGCAGCAGATGAGGGAAGGCCTCTACAAGCGCCTGCAGACACTCCGTAAGCGCGGCATAGGGATAGTAGGTATCGAATCGAATATCGGTAAGCTGCATGTTCCAAATCCATACAAAGTCTCCGGCATCTTGTTTCGCCATCGGACAGAGAAGTTCCTGCCCCCTCGCATAACGGCCGGCCTAAACAGAAAGACGAGGCGGATGAGCCTCGTCTTTTCAGCATCCCTGCGCCACCACCCCTTTGTGGGGCGCATTCTCTTGTATTCAAATCTATCTATGTCAACACCCTTCGTTGCCGAAGAGCGATTACATGGTAGCAGGGAAGAGGCTGCGGCTCTTCGTTATCTGCGCCATGCACGTCCTGCACGTGTTTGCAACCTCTTCGTTTTGGTTATTCCAAACCCACGAGGATTTCTCAACACGGTAACTCTACCAGG
>NZ_DATGKU010000210.1:0-33145 GCF_035294505.1 Chthonomonas sp.
CTGCTGGCGTGTAGGGATAGAAGAATGTTATTGGGTACTCGAAGAAGCGCAGGTGCAGTCGCGGGAGGTATCTTTTGATGAGCCAAAGCGTTTACGTTTCACCGCATGGTTAGAGGACAAGAGGTGGCTGCCGACGCTATATCCTGCCGCCATAGCGGAGATGGAAAGGGTGTGTCGTTGTTATAGACGGGTGTTTGAGGGATTTCTGAATCGTCCGGGTGGGAGTATAGAAGGGGATGTTATTTTATTCAGCTATCTCTACAGTCTTTGCTTTGCACTAGGTAGCATTGGAATCCGCTTTCATCCTTAGGAGAGGAGGGGCGTTGAGCTGATGTCGGGATGCAACTTGAACGTGGAGAGAAGCATTCCTGTTAGAGGCTCCTGGCGGATTCGTGGGATACAACCTGGGTTGGGCGAAAGGTTTAGGTCCGACAGATATAGGGGATTCGGAGTTGGAAGCCGTTGGTTATAGTAGGTGGAATCATCAAACGTTTCGGCGCGGAGACTGTCGTCTTCAGGCGACAGAGGAAGCGCGCAACAAACCTCATTTCGTTCGATTGATAGTTAGCGAATAATTGAGTATACTAAAGTTGTAAAAACCGAATGCACGAAATGTGCGAAAGCACGTAGATCAAGGCTTTATCGGTCTCAAGGCACCCTCTGAAGGATGGGTTCGCGACGGGTCTTCGGACTCGTCGGGCCGTAGTAAACCGGCCGTACTGCTCGGATACGGTGTTGTTTCGAGAGCACAGCGGGTGCGCCAGAGTAGGGGCAGGTTTCCAACCTGCCCCTATCTACTGTCTTTAGGCGGCAGTAGTTCACTTTAGAATGCACTTTAGGGGAGTATATCGGCCTCAAGAACAATGTCGGGGGAGAAATGGCGAATGGTGAACGGGCCGAGGTGCCATGCTTGCTCGAGAGTAGCAACGCCTTCCCCTTCAACGGCCGTCGGTGCGTTTTTCCCACCCACCAGTTTTGGGGCGATGAAGAAGATCACTCGGTGCGCCAAACCGGCCTTAAGGAAGGCCTCGTGTAGCGTGGGACCGCCTTCTACCAATACGCTGATAATTTGGCGTTCGGCTAGGTGATGAACGAGGGCGTGAAGGTCTACTCGCCCTGTAGAGTCGGCGGGCAGAGGAACGACCTCGACGCCGGTTACCTCAAGTTCTCTCGGGGGGGTTGGCGCTGTGGTCGCAATAAGCAGCGGTTGGGTGTGTGGGTTTTGTTGGGCCAGTAGAACGGCAGCACAGCAGGGAGGGGTGCGAAGATGCGTGTCTACGATAACCCGCAGCGGTTGACGCGGTAAGCGCCGACCCGGCAGGCGCGCATCGA
Source organism: Chthonomonas sp. (assembly GCF_035294505.1). Taxonomy (NCBI): domain Bacteria; kingdom Bacillati; phylum Armatimonadota; class Chthonomonadia; order Chthonomonadales; family Chthonomonadaceae; genus Chthonomonas; species Chthonomonas sp. The sequence continues at coordinate 1,333 of NZ_DATGKU010000210.1, forward strand.
GGCGCGGATCGTCGGCGAGCACGGTGCCGATGCCGGCCAGCACAGCCCCGCTTTGGGCGCGAAGCCGATGCACATAGTTCCGGGCTTTGGGGCCGGTAATCCAGCGTGTATCGCCGGTGGAGGTTGCCACTTTGCCGTCCAGGGTCATGGCCGCCTTAAGCGTAATGAGCGGCAGGCCGGTTTCATGGAAGTGGAAGAATGCGCGATTAAGGGCGCGGGCTGCCGGCTCCATTACGCCCACCTCCACGGAGATGCCCGCTTCGCGTAGCTCCGCAACACCTCGCCCTCTCACACGCGGGTCTGGGTCGAGGGTGGCCACCACCACGTGTCGCACACCGGCAGCGATGAGCGCTTTGGTGCAGGGAGGGGTGCGACCATAGTGGCAGCAGGGTTCAAGGGTGACATAGGCGGTTGCACCGCGTGCGCGTTCGCCGGCCTGTTGCAGCGCGTTCACCTCGGCATGGGGCAGGCCGGCGGCGATATGGTAGCCCTCCCCAACCATCACGCCGTCACGCACTAGCACACAGCCTACCATGGGGTTGGGGGCGGTAAAGCCTTTTGTCGCAAGCCGAAGAGCACGGCGCATCCAGCGTTCCGATTCGGTCATTCCTCTTCCTCGTGGCCGACGCCCTTCCCCTCAAGGTCAGTACTGGGGTTCCCAGAAAATCGCGAGATTTTCTGAGGTAGGGTGCCCTCTCGCTCAAGAGAGGATGTTGAGCGACCGGAAGTGGCGATCTGTCGTACCATATCGCGTCGGGCAAGCAGGGCGCGTACTCGTGTTTCGACGATGTCAAGCCAGGCCACAAATAGCAGACTGAGCACCAGCAGGAAGCAGAAGGCCCAGTAGTAGATGCCGAACATCAGTTGCGTTAGGGCAACTTTACGGGCATGCTCTCGTAGGATGGGAGGGTAGCGAAGATCGTGTACGATATGAGAATTCGCATGTACCGCGTGCGAAAGCTTGGGCTGGAGATAGAACCACCCAAATGCGATCATGCCGAGAATGGCGAGCATGAGCAGTGCCCCAACCGTTCGCAGGCGACGCGATCGGGGAGAGAGTGGGAGATCGAGGATGGGAAGGTTTGGGTCTTCTTGGGTCATCGTAGGCTCTCTACGGCGCGGCGAAGCGCGCGCACGCCAGCACTTACCCCTTCCGGGTGGTGATAGATGGCCGTTCCCGCCACAAGCACGTTTGCACCGCGCGCCACCGTTTGCGGTGCGGTATGCGCATCAATGCCTCCATCCACCTCGATAACGATTGGGTGGGAGACACGCGCTACAAGCCGGTGAACTTGCTCGATTTTTGGCAGCATGGTCGCTAAAAACTCCTGCCCACCGAAACCGGGGTTTACCGTCATAACGAGAACGAGGTCAAGGTCCTCCAAAACATACTCCAGCACATCGGGTGGGGTGGCGGGGTTGAGGGCGACGCCTGCCTTCGCGCCCAGGCTGCGAATATGAGAAAGGGTACGTTGCAGGTGGGTGCAGGCCTCCGCGTGCACGGTGATGCCATCGGCACCGGCACGGCGGAAGTCTTCGATGTAGCGTTCCGGTTCTACGATCATCAGATGCACGTCGAAGAAGGCGGAAGAGATGGGGCGCAGGGCCTGCAAGGCCGCCGGCCCCATGGTGATGTTGGGCACAAAGCGGCCATCCATGACATCGAAATGCAGGTACTCCGCGCCGGCCTCCTCGGCCTCTTTAGCGGCTTGGGCAAGTCTTCCAAAGTTGGCCGATAAGAGAGAGGGCGCAATCCGTATGGTGCTCATGGTGTGTTGCCTTTTGGATCGGATTGGGCTTGAGAGGCGTAGTAGACATGCTGTAATACGAGTTGGTCGTTGTAGTAGATGCGCAGGGTGAAGTGATCGCCCTGATAGGTGAAGTCAATAGGCACTTTATCTCCGGCGTAGTGCTGTTCGTCAATAACATCTATCGGGATGCCGGTAGCATCGGTGTAGGATATTCTTACTTCCCAAGGGCCTGGCCCGCTGGTGGCCGTGGGTTCTAGAACGATGGTAGATTTAAATTCATGGGTTTGCAGTTGATCGTTAGAGTTATTGGTGTCGGGTGGGGGCGTGGTTGGATTGTTGTCTGTTGTGTTATCGGATGGAGGGGCTGGCTGGGCGTAATCGGGTTGAGGGCCGTCGCTCACGGTGAGGTCTACGGCAGTGTCGTGTAGCACGCGCTTCTTGTCGGAAACATCTTGGCTCACCACAACGCCCTGAGGCACCGTGTTGCTATAGACCGGTATTACCTGCCCGACTTTTAGTCCCACGCTCTGGAGCTTCTGTTCCGCTTGGTCGCGCGTAAGTCCCACCACGTTCGGGACGTTTACATAGGTAGGGCCTTTGCTGTACCAGACGTTGATGTAGTGGCCGGGGCGTATCTCCTCGCCCGGAGAGAGGTCGGTTTTATAGATGATGTTGCGTGGTTTATCCATGTAATCGCCGTGCAGCAGGAGATGGATATGAAGCTGAGAGGCCAGCTTTTGGGCGTCATCAATGTTCATTCCCACCAAATTGGGGGCGTGAATAGGCGGCGGGGCGACCCAGTAGGTATGGTAGACAGCATAGAAGGCCACCAGCAGCAGCACGATCACGGCCGATACGGCGCCTATAGCGGCAAGGAGGCAGCTGGAAAGGCGTTCTTCACGGGCACGAAGGCGATTGGTAGAGGAGGGCATGGCTATGGGTCTCACGGAATGAGGAGTTTCACCGCCTGTCGCCGCAGCTGACGGCGTAGGAGATTCGGCGCTTGGTTCTGGCGTGGGACGGCGTGGTGGCGTCGCAGAGAGGTTTTCGATGTCGGCAAGCGACCAGGAGAGCGGTTTGCCGAAGCGTAGGGCATCGCGCACCTCTTTGAGGTCATTGAGCAGGTCAGCGGCGGAAGCATAGCGTTGCTCCGGCCGTTTTTGCAAGCATTTGAGGGTGATGCCCTCAAGCGCGCGGGGTACGCTGGAGTTCACCGTGCGCGGGGAGGGAATGGCGGCGAAGGCATGGAGATCGGCAATGGCCTGTGCCGTTTCCGCTGTGTAGAGGGGGGCACCGGTAAGCATCTCGTAGAGAATAGCGCCTAGGGCGTAGATGTCGCCTGACGGGGTGCCGAGGCGCGTTACGGAAAGCTCGGGCGCGTGGTAAGGAGCGCGTGCCATGAGTAGCGCCTGCTGGGCCGAGGGAGAGAGGGCGATGCCTTCGGCGACGCCAAAATCTACGATCTTAACGGCCCCTTCGGGGGTTACAATGATGTTTTGGGGGCGCAGGTCACCATGAGGGAGATCGAGACTGTGTGCCACACGCAGGGCATCCGCGAGGGTACAGGCGATGTCTACGGCTACGGGAACGGTGAAGGGGGCGATGCGATGGATGCGCTCTTTCAGGTTGGTTCCGCGCGCATATTCGGTGACGAAAAAGGGACTTGCGGCTTGCAGCTTAATGTCGTAGAGGGCTGTAATGTTAGGGTGAGAAAGCGGTTGCGCTTTTTGGAGGCCGATCTGCAGACCTTGAAGAAAACGGGCATCGGTAGCACGCTCCGGCACTACCTGCTTCAGGGCGACGACACGGTTCGTTTTCGTATCGCGCGCTTTATAAACGGCGAAGAGAGGCCCTTCCCCTATAAGCTCCAGCAGTTCGTAGCCCTGAATGATAGATAGTTCAGCCACGCGTTTCCTCTTCTTTCGTGGGGTGTGACGTGTGCTCCAGGTCACGTACCCACTGCCAGACGGCCAAAGTGCAGCAGATAACAAACAGAACCAGATAGAGCTTCAAGAGCGGTCCCGCGTCGAGTGCAGACAGCGTTTGTGGCGTGAGAAGCCCGTTGGCTTGCAGCAGGGGCGCGATGAGCCAGCGACCACCGAAAAGAAGCAGCCAAGCCAATACAAGCAGTTGGCGTCCTATAGGTGGTAGAAGTGCTGGTGTCTCTTCCTGCATGCTCTCAGAAGGCGTGTTCGGTTCTGTATTGCTCATACTCTATTTACGAAGCTCTCGCAGGCTATGGTTCGAGGGATTTCGTCAGGACGCAATACTGCCTGCTCGATGGCGCTCCAGAGCCCTAAGAACGACGGAATCTGGAACGTCGGGAACGATCTCGACTTTTCCTATGGCCCGGGCTAGGATGAAGCGGGTTTTCCCAGAGATCACTTTTTTATCTCGGTGCATAATCTCCAGAACTTCAGGGAGAGGCACCTCAGGGGGAAACTGCGTTGGCAAGCCGGCCTGTTGAAGCGCTGCGATAATTCGGTGGGTTGTTTCATCAGGGGTGATCCCCAGTTCCTCGCCCACCAGAGCGGCTGCCACCATGCCGATGGCCACCGCCTCGCCGTGCAGGTAACGTTGGTAGGCCGTGGCCGCTTCGAGCGCGTGCCCAAGAGTATGACCGAAGTTGAGAATGGCACGCAACCCCTGTTCCGTTTCATCCTGCGCGACTACTTCGGCTTTGATCTCGCAGGAGCGGGTAACTGCCGCGGTAAGCGCCTCTACCTCGTAGTTCAAGAGTTGGGGGAGAGCCTGATAGGTCTCCTCGAAAAACGCTTGATCATAAATGATACCGTATTTAAGAACTTCGGCCAAACCGGCGCGCAGCTCTCGAAGAGGCAAGGTTTTGAGGGTCGAAATGTCAATGAGCACAAGTGAAGGCTGATAGAAGGCCCCTACCAGATTTTTGCCTTGTGGCAGGTTGACTCCGGTCTTCCCGCCGATAGAGGCGTCCACTTGGGCGAGCAGGGTCGTGGGGATTTGAATGAGGCGCAGGCCACGCAAATAGGTTGCCGCTGCAAAACCTGCGGTATCGCCGATGACGCCGCCTCCTAGGGCAATGATAAGGCAACGCCGGTCGAGTTGCGCCTCAACGAACTGCTGATAGAGCCTTTCGACGGTGGCCAACTGTTTAAAGGCCTCACCCTCCTCTACTTCGCAGAAGATGGGTTCACAACCTCGTAGGCGCAGTGTGGCGGCCAACGCCTCCCCATAGAGCGCGCGAAGGTTTGGGTGGGTCACGATGGCCACGCGTGCTCCTTTGGCGATGGCGGCGATCTGATCGGCTGCATCGCCCGATGCGATCAATTGGGCGCCAATAGTAATATGGTAGCTTCGTTCTCCGAGATGGACGGGAACGTTTCTTCGTGTGCCGATAGTGCTGTCTCCTTCTCTAACCCCCTTGGGTCACTTTATACAGCAGGACGACTTTCTCTGCCGACTCTTCTGGGCTGCTATGGGAGGTATCTACCACACAATGGGCGGCTTTTCGGTAGGCGGCTTCACGCTCTTCCAGAAGCGCACGGATACGCTCCTTCGGGTCGGCACCTTGTGCCAAAAGTGGGCGTCTATGCACCGGCCCCACGCGCTCGAGTATGACGTCGGGATGCGCCGTCAATAACACGAGCAGACCGGAGGCACGAAGCAGTTCGACGTTGTCCGAGTCTAACGGAACGCCTCCACCGGTTGCGATGACGAGACCTCGATGCGCGGCCAGCTCCTGAATAATAATACGTTCTATTCGGCGAAACCAAGGCTCGCCTTTCTCCGCGAAGATTTGGGGGATGGAAAGATTGGTGCGCTGCTCGATGAGGGCGTCGCTATCGCGAAACTCCATATCGAGCCGGCGCGCACAAAGGCGACCGATGGTGCTTTTTCCTGTGCCCATAAAGCCGATGAGTACCAGGTTGGGCCGACGATCGGTGCGTGTTTCAGGAAGCATGGTGTGGTTGCCAGCCGCGAGCGCGGATCGCATCCAGATAGCCGTTAAGGTTATATTGAAACTCTTCGACGCTGTCGCCACCGAACTTTTCAAGAAGCGCATCGGCCAGGGTGAGGGCGACCATAGCCTCGCCGATAGTGGCCGCTGCAGGAACGGCACAAACGTCAGAGCGCTCAAAGTGCGCTTTCACAGGCTGATGTGTCTGCATATCTACCGAGGCCAGGGGGGTGGGCAACGTGGAAAGCGGTTTCATCGCAGCTCGAATTACAACAGGCTCCCCGTTAGTCATGCCGCCCTCAATGCCGCCTGCATTGTTGGTGCCGCGGAGAAAACCGGCAGACCGCTCGAAGAACAGTTCATCATGGACTTTGGAGCCTGGAACCTCGGCCACTCCGAACCCCATGCCGATCTCCACCCCTTTAATGGCTTGGATGGACATAACAGCTGCCGTCAGTCGGCTATCGAGTTTCCGATCCCAATGTACAAAGCTGCCTAGTCCCGGAGGGCAGTTAAGGGCGACGACCTCAAAGATGCCTCCGAGCGTATCTCGCGATCCCTCCTGCATGCACTTATCAATCGCCGCGATCATTTTGGCTTCTGCGTCGGGGTCGGCACAACGTACGGGCGACTCTTCGGCGCGCGCCGCTATCGCATGATAGTCTATCGGTGGGGTAAAACGGGCATGGATGCCCCCGATGGCCACAACGTGGCTCAGCACCTCGATGCCGGCGACTTCCAGCAGGGCACGACATAGGGCGCCCAGGGCCACGAGGGCAGCGGTGTTGCGAGCGCTGGAGCGTTCGAGAACGGTTCTTAGATCATTCGAGTGGTATTTCAGCATGCCGGCGAAGTCGGCATGGCCGGGACGTGGACGGGTAACCGGTGGTTCTGGATTTTCAACGGGCGTGATAGACATGCGTTCGCGCCAGTTCTCCCAGTCCCGATTGCGCACGAGAAGGGTTATTGGGCCGCCCATCGTGCGTCCATAGCGCACGCCGGAGAGGATTTCGACCGTGTCGCTCTCGATCTGTTGTCGCGCTCCACGACCGTAGCCACCCTGACGACGTTTTAGTTGTTTGTTGATCGCATTGAGGTCAATAGGTAGGTTAGCGGGCAGCCCCTCGATAATAGCCGAGAGCGAAGGGCCGTGCGATTCACCACCTGTCAAAAAGCGGAGCACAAGAACTCTATCCTTTCAAATCAAATGGTTTCTTCTGTGCAGAATCTACCCTATTCCTCAAAAAAGAGCAAGAGAAGAGAACATAACGTCTCCTCCAAAGCGCCGGCGCCCCTTCGATAGAACTACCTCCATTGGCGGCCCCATAGCGATGACACCCTCTGCAGCCTTGTCCCGTGCAGTATGCTCCCTACCCAAAAGATAGCTCTAGGGAGCGATGTATAGGCGTAGATATTGATGAGTAGGGGTAGTATTAGATTTCGGTGTGCGCTCCTTAAGCCGAATGCCAAGGCGATAGAAGCGTGTTGCTGGAGGAATAGGAGAAAGAGGCGGTGTGATGCCGACAGGAAGAGCCTCTAAAGGGTACACTATGTTAAACATCCGCTTAACACCTCGTAGCGACCGCAATGCCATTGACCGCTACGAGGAGGGCAAGTTGTATGTTCGCGTAAGGGCCGCACCGGTAAAAGGGGAAGCCAATCGAGCTTTACTGGCTCTGTTAGCCGAAGCTCTGGAGGTTCCCAAGTCGCGTATGGAGCTTGTCTCCGGCACGACCGCGCGGGAAAAGGTGGTGCGTGTAGAGGGGATGGAGGACGCGGAGCTTAGCGAAAGGCTGCAGCAGCGCCTAAAAAGCGGATCAGATTAGGAGAGAAGATGCCTCAGGTTAAGGTGATCGTGACACTAAAGCCGACACTGTTAGATGCGCAGGGAAGGGTGGTGAAAGAGGCCCTTCACGCTTTGGGTTATACCGATGTGGAGCAGGTGCGCATCGGCAAGTATTTAGAGTTGCAGGTTGGAGCGCAAGAGGTGAACGATAGGCAGGCACTGGAAAATCGCATTCGCGAAATGTGCGATCGGCTTTTGGCCAATCCGGTGACAGAGGACTATTGTTTCGAGATAGAGGAGGTTAAAGTATGACGACGGCCACTTCGACTGCGCGGCGTCATCGGGTGAGGGGGGCAAAACCTCGATTTGCGGTTGTGCAGTTTCCCGGTTCGAACTGCGATCAGGATGCCTATTTTGCGGTGCGCGATGTTTTTGATTGTCCGGTGGAGTACGTCTGGCACACCGAGCGCACATTGAAAGGGTTTGACGTGGTGATCCTGCCGGGGGGGTTCTCGTATGGCGACTATTTGCGTGCCGGAGCCATTGCGCGCTTTGCTCCCATTATGGATGCGGTGAGGCGACATGCAGAGCAGGGGAAGCCGGTTTTGGGAATTTGCAACGGCTTTCAAATTCTCTGTGAGGCCCATCTCCTGCCGGGGGCGTTAGTAAAAAACATCGGTTGCCGTTTTGTTTGTAAATATGTAACGTTGCGTGTTGAGAACGCCAGCACGCCTTTCACAAACGCCTATCGTGTGGGGCAACAGGTGCGAATTCCTGTGGCGCACGGTGAGGGGCGCTATGTATGTAGCCCAGAGACGTTAGAGGAGTTAAACCGTCAAGAGCGCATTCTCTTTCGGTATGCCAGTCCGTCGGAAAACCCGAACGGCTCCTTAGATAACATCGCCGGCATCGCAAATGAAACATTCAACGTGCTCGGTATGATGCCGCATCCCGAACGGGCTGTGGAGAGATTATTGGGTTCAACGGACGGGCGCGGGGTGTTCGAGTCGCTGATCGCCACCGCCGTCGCCAGAGCGTAACGAAAGGCTGAAGCGGCTTGAAGAGCTAGGCCCGGTGGAGAGGAGGAGCCAATTTGCCGAAGATTCTTAGGAAAGCGGCATAGATTTGAGGGTTGACAAGAAAGGGAGTTTGGGTTAAAATAGCCCCATCGAGGCCACAAGCTAAGAGTGGAGAGGCACAAGAGCAGCTAGCGTTGCCTCTCTATGGATGCAGGGCGTGATCCACTCGCACTGCACAGCGATCTCCAAGAAGAAAGTTCTCCGAGACGCCGAATTCCGCGCGTATTCGCGTGCCTAACCGCCGGAAGAAGGGGTTTGTGCCTTTTCTCTCGTTCGAAACGCGCCCCAGTGAAAGCGATTTCGCTGAGGCGACAATCCTCAAGAAAAGGAGTTCACGAGATTGAGCAGACGTCTGAGAAGGAGGATGCCGGCAGCGGTTTCGGCTACCGCGCTCTTTGGTAGTCTTGCTGCCCATCCCGCTTTGGCTCTCCACCGTGAGCCGCTTCGGCATAATGAAACACTCACGGCTTTCGCGCATCGCCACCACTGTACGCTCCACGACCTCCTCGCCCTCAATCATATAAAGGATATGCGCCATGTGCCCGATGGGGCGATGCTATTGGTGCCACCTCCAGAAAAGAGGGTTCATCTTGCAAGCCAACTCCACGCCCCACGCCTCATCCACGGAGACCAGATATGTGTGCGGCTTGGGCCGGGACGCAGCTACCTCCGCACGGCGCTGTTAGATAACGATGCGCCGGTTGTTGTGACGGCTAAGCGGAGTGGGTGGGCGCAGATCGCCTTTCATGACGGCGCTTGGGGATGGGTTGAAGCCCGTTATCTTCGGGTTCCAACCAATGTCCAAATGGCGCACCTGCACCGCCATGAGGCGCATATCTTGCAATTAGCCCGTCGTCATCGTGAGGGGATCGCAAACGAGGCGAAAAGGCACCGCGCGCGTCTGGCCGAGCATCTGGGAGAGGTGCACTCGAAGCATCTATCCCATTTAGCAGAAAGACACATGCACCATCACACACAGCAGATCGCCTATCATAAGGTGTCGCATCGGCGACATCATGAACGGCATTCTGCCATCGGTTCCGATCATACACTGCTCGCTCATGCCTCTCTCCGTTCCGGCCTCGTTCGGTCGGCCCTTGCGTATCGTGGCACTCCCTACGTGTACGGTGGGTCTGGCAGGGGCGGTTTCGACTGTTCGGGTTTTGTGCGGTATCTCTATCTAAAACGGGGAATCGATCTGCCGCACAATGCAGCGGAGCAGTTCCATATGGGCAAACCGGTAAGCCGTAAAGACCTCAAGCCCGGCGACCTTGTGTTCTTCCACACCGTGACGCCGGGGATATCTCATGTTGGGATGTACATCGGCAATGGGCGGTTCATTCATGCCTCTAGCCGTCGTGGCGGTGGCGGGGTACGTATAGACAGTCTCGATGAGAGCTACTATGCCCATGCCTATCGTGGGGCCCGACGTATTATTCGTCATCATGGGGAATAGGGCGGCCAGGAGATTCACAAGGATGGGCGTTCCACCTTCAGGAACGCCCCCTTCGCTTTTTTTCGTAACATTTTTCGGAAATCGGCATCTTACAAAAGAGAATAGAGCCGATTTTAGTCCTTAACTAGGGAAAGTTGGTGTCGAATACAGCACAAATACAAAGAGCTGCTTGGTCGTTTGCACGGGTTCTCATAGAGCTGCTACTCCTTAGTGTGGTTCCTCTGGCGAACGCATGGGCGCGACCTCAGTTTCCACCGATCGTCATCGAGACCTATCATCTAGCGCCGGGCAGCACAGACTATAACGCCGCAAAAAACTGCACACTGTGTCATGTACCCTCAGGCCCGCCTGAGCGCAACCCTTATGGGAAAGATGTGAAGCGTGCCTTGGAGCGCGCGGGCGCGACTATGCTCACCCCGGCCATTCTACACTCCATTGACAATCTCGATTCGGACGGGGATGGCTACACCAATGCGCAGGAGTTCGCAGCGGATACCCTGCCGGGTGATCCTAACAGTCATCCGGATGGCGCTAAAAAAGCCGGCACTTCAGCAGATAGTTCTTCACGCCGTTCGCGTGGTAATATATCCCATGTTCAGGCTGATGCAGTACCAGGTGGAGCTGCAGCCGGGGCAACGTCATCGGGGAGCTTGCTGCAAAAAATACTTCTCCCGCCCCACGCGCACCATCCGGAACTGGTTCATTTCCCAATAGCCCTTTTCATTTTTAGTCTTGTGCTTGATCTGTTAGGGCTTAAAAAACAGAATGAGGCGCTTTATCGCGCGGCATTCTATAACCTTCTTGGGGCCGCGATCATGGCGCCGATCACGATGATCACGGGTTTGCTGGCATGGCAATTTGTCCTTAACGGAGAGCCTTTGAAGGGGACGGTATTATATCATCTCGTGTTTGCCTCAGTCACCACTGTTCTCCTTTGGAGTCTGGTGGGCTTACGGGTCAAGCAAAGATCCACGGCTTCCTCTCCATCTGCCTTTTACTGGGTGATGGGGGTGGTCGTGTTGGTTTGTATGCTGATAACGGGATATTTAGGGGGAATTCTTTCCGGTGTCAACGGATAGGCATTTTAAAAGGAGATTAATCGAGGAAAGAGCAAAAAGGGCAAGATGAATCGAAGAGACTTTTTAAAAAGTTCGACGTTAACCACATTGGCGATGGCCGGGCTTTCTTCCGAGCCTGTTACGCTTCTCGCACAGGAAGCCAATGCCGCTGCCGGCGATGCGCCTTCGGGGCCGCCGATAGGATGTGGCGTTATCGGCTTGGGTGAGCGTGGGCGGGAAGTGGTCAATACCCTCAACCATCTAGCGACATTGCCGCCCGTCGCCATCTGCGATATTTATGAGCCATTTTTGAAACGGACTCAGGAGGCGGCTCCAAAAGCCGCTGCCTACAGCGACTACCGACAGTTACTAGAAGATAAGAACGTACAAGCGGTTGTCGTAGCGACTCCCACACATCAACATAAGCAGATCGTGCTTGATGCGCTGCAGGCGGGAAAGCACGTCTACTGCGAGGCGCCCATCGCAAACACATTAGACGATGCCAAAGCGATAGCCCAGGCCGGGCAGGGCGCTGCCCCAAAGCTGATCTTCCAAGCAGGCCTTCAGCAAAGGGTTCACCCGCAAAGTCTGCATGTCTATAAGTTCATTCGATCCAACGCCTTGGGCACGATAGCGGCTTGTCGCTCGCAGTGGCATCAGAAAACGAGCTGGCGACGGGCTGCCCCCGACCCACAACGCCAACAGGAGATCAATTGGCGTTTAGATAAGTCCATCTCACCGGGGCTTATGGGAGAGATCGGCATTCACGGCATCAACTTAACAAGCTGGTACGTGGGCGGGTTGCCCATTGCGGCCACCGGACGAGGCGGGGTGCTCTTTTGGAAGGATGGGCGCGAGGTTCCGGACACGGTGCAGGCCATTATCGAGTATCCGGGTGGGGTCAATCTCGTGTACGACATCACCCTTGTCAACTCGTTCGATGATAGCTACAATCTGTTTATGGGGTCTCAATCGGCCATCTTGGTTCGCGGCGACAAAGCGTGGATGGTTAACGAGGCGGATGCCCCCCTAGAGGGTTGGATCGTCTATGCCCGCAAGGAGCCGGTAGGCGATGACGTGGGTGTGGTGCTCGTCGCCGATGCCACCAAGCTGTTGGCCTTGGGGCAGATGCCCTCCCAGGCCAAACAGGAAGACCCCACCAAAACCATGCTCTACCATGCCTTAGAAGCCTTTGTAAATAGCATCCATGCTGGCAAGCCCTCTGAGGCCGGCCCGCTGGAGGGCTATCAGGCGACGGTGGCGGCGCTTAAGACCAATGAAGCCATCGTCAATGGATCGCGGCTTGAGTTCAAGCAGGAATGGTTCCAACTAAGCTAGAAGTTATAAGCACGGAAAAACTTCATACCGAGTAAGCTAGAGGAGAGAATTAGTCTATGAAGAGTTCAGACAAGACGGACGGTGCCACTTCACGTCGTGACTTTCTTAAAACCGCCGTGGGGGCCGCCGTCGGAGGGGCTGTAGGGGTTCAGGCGGTGAGCACTGCGGCGGAGCCGGTAAAAACCTATATGCCCTCTACCGCTGCCGGAATGGCGCGGGTGATTGGTGCCAACGATCGCATCCACATCGGCCATATCGGGCCGCACTGGGAAGGGCAAGGCGGGGTGCATGCCCGATTCCTCATGCAGCACGCGCAGGAGTGGAACGTAGAGTACGTGGCCATTGCCGACATCTACACCGTTCACCTGCAGGAGGCACAACAACATATCGGCCTCAAGGATAGTCAGTGCCATATTGACTACCGAGAGATGTTGGAAAAGCACCCGGAGATTGATGTGGTCTGGATAACGACCCCAGAGCACTGGCACGCGCAGCAGACGATAGACTGTCTGGAGGCGGGTAAGGATGTCTATGTGGAGAAACCGCTCTGCAAGGGGGTTGAGCCGGCTCTTAAGATTAAAGAGACGGTGGAGCGCACCAAACGCGTGCTACAGATGGGAACGCAAGGGGCAACCGATCCGACCTACCATCGCATTGCGGAACTGATAAACTCCGGGAAGTATGGCGAGGTTGTTTGGGCACGTGGCTCCTATTGCCGCAACACGCCAAGCGGTGAGTGGGATTACTACCCGTTGGAGCCGCAGGCTACCGAGGAGAATACCCACTGGCATATCTTCGAGCAGCCTTGCAGGCGCAAACACCCCTTCAGCAAAGACCGATTCTTCCGCTGGCGCAAATACTGGAGCTACTCGGCCGGTATTCAGAGCGACCTCTTCCCGCATGTCCTCGCACCCTTCCTCATCGCCATCGGCAAGATCGAGTGGCCAAGGCGCGTGGTGGCTGCTGGCGACTTGCTGTTGCAGAAAGACCGTGAAGTGCCGGATACCGTGCATATGATCATCGAATATCCTTCGCAGTTCACGGTGGTTCTTTCCGGCTCTACAAACAACGACCACGGCTATACCCCGACGATCTGCACCAACAAGGCCACCATCGAGTTCGCGATGTTTGGAGGCGGCAACATCCAGATCATTCCTCAGTCGCCCTATGCCGACCAGGTAGACCCGCTCAACGAGCATGTGCCGGGCGCCAGCGAGGCGATAGATAACCACGAAAAGAACTTCCTCGATTGCGTGCGCGATCGTACAAAGGTACCCAACGCCAATGTGGATCTGGCGGCGAAGGTGCAGGTGGCCATCGGGATGGGCGAAATAGCTTATCGCGAGAACCGCGAGGTGCTTTTCGACACAGAACGGCTGCGCCTTATCTAACCAGAACGGTACTATTCTGAATCACCGATGCTGTCCATGGGTCGCAGAGCCCATGGACAGATGTTTTTGTATAAGGATTTGCGCCAATGCCCGAAGTGCGTTTGGCCTGCTATGCCATGGCCACGCGGTTTGAACTGATTTTGGTGGGAGAGGACGCAGTCTATCTGAGGGCTGCCGGAGAGGAGGCCCTCCGAGAGATCGTACGCATCGAGGGGCTTTTAAGCATTTACCGCCCCACCAGCGAGCTGGCACGTATCAACCGGATGGCGGCGGAGCGTGCGGTCTACGTGGTGCCGGAGGTGTTTGCCCTCCTCAAGGCTGCGAAGCGGTTGTCTCTACTTACCGACGGCGCTTTTGACATGACCGTAGGGCCGCTCGTGCGGTTATGGCGCGCGTGTGGAGAGACAAACCGCGAGCCTTCCGCGGCGGAGCTTGAGGCAGCCCGAGCGGTTGTGGGGATGCAACTGGTGGAGTTGAACGAGGAGGCGAGCACGGTACGCTTTCTTCGGCCTGGAGTCTCGCTGGACCCCGGCGCCATTGGCAAGGGCTATGCCGTAGATGTCGCTATGCGGTGCTTGAGGGAAAACGGAATCATTAGCGCGCTTCTGCATGGCGGCTCAAGCACGGTGTATGCGTTAGGGACCCCGGAGGGAGAGAGGGGGTGGCGCGTCGCCCTGCGAGACCCTAATGGCTCTGAACAGGAAGTGGTGGCTGTGGCGGAGTTAAGGGACGCTGCCTTATCGGTGTCGGCGCCACACGGCAGGTGGTTCGAGGTAAACGGCAGGCGCTATGGGCATGTAATTGAGCCGAGCACCGGATGGCCTATCGAGAGGGTGCAGTTGGCGGCGACCGTCACCGAGTGTGCGATGGAGGGAGATGCGCTCTCTACGGCCTTGCTTGTTTTGGGCAGCGCCGTACCTGCCCGCCTTCAAGAGCCTCTAGCCGTTCATTCCGCGTTGCTGATCGAGTTGCAAGAAGCGCAAAGACAAATCTACCTGTTTGGGAATCATTTCTCCGAAACGCGAACAGATGTTCCTGTTGTAAGAAAGCCTCTATTCTCTTAGAGAGACCTTCGCTTTGCTTGGGCACACCGAAGAGAGTGCTCGAATTCGCAGGAGGCGAGCATCGTGTTAAGCCGTTGAAAAAGTGCCAGGGGCGCATCACTTCTTTTGTCGGAAAGCGGTGCTGCAGTGATGAGGTCGAACTCGGCGGGCCAAAGGCCGTCATCTCCTTGCATCGTCACCAGAATATGCGAAACATGCAGCACCTTCTGCAGGGGGGTATAGTCCGCTTCAGAGGTTAAGTCGAGGAGAGCCTGGAGAAGAGCAATGAGCCGTTCCATGGTCATCACCCGTTGATCGGGCGCCTCAAGAGGAAAGCTATTGCAAAACCACTCTGGAGGCGCCCAAGAAACGATCTCGGCAGAAGAACCGATTTTCTTCATTCCGGCATGTACGGCTCTATTGCCCTGGATTAGGGTTCGGGTTGTATTCTGCGTTCGGGTTTGCCGAGCCTTGCGGGCCGGTAATCGCGATGTGCTTGGCGATCTCGGCTTTTGTGGCCGCATATTCGGCATCTTTGCCTATGTCCTTGCGTTTATCCCAATCACCACGATAGAAGCCATCCCACCAGTTCTCTTTTGGCGGTTTATAGTCGCGGTCTTCTTGGAACGTGTAGACGACGATAGCATGGTTTGGAAGAACGGGGCAGTGGTATTCGCAAAGGCCGCAGCCGGTGCAAAGCTTTTCATCTACGGTGGGCACGCGCTTGTAGCGGCCACGGTTATCCGGTTTTCCGTCGGGTCCCACATGGTCAATAGGCAAGGAGGGATCGCGTGGCAAGGTATCGTCCCAAGTATCACGGAAGACGACGGCAGAGTATGGGCAGACTTCGGCGCAGACAATGCAGTCTCGTCCCCCGTTCCATGCAACGCAGGTGGAGTGGTCTACGTTGGCCAGGCCCATTTTGATCTTATACCGCTTGTCCTGCCATGTAAAGGGGCGAATCGCCCCGGTGGGGCACACATCGCCACAGGCAGTACACTTCTCCGCGCAAGGCCCGATGCTCGGCACAAGGATGGGGGTCCATAGACCCTCAAGCCCCGTATCGAAAGTCGCCGGTTGCAGGGCGTTGGTGGGGCATACGCGCATACATTCCGCGCAGCGCGTACAGGCAGCAAGGAACTCGCTTTCAGGCAAGGCTCCTGGTGGGCGCATCGCCTTGTTGTTGCGATTATAGCGCCGCATCACACCTTGATATTCGCTTGCATTGGCCTTAACGGCGCTGCCCCATAGGATTCCTGCGGCGATAGCAGCGATGACGCCTCGACGCCCAAGGTCTATTTCGGTCTGCGGTTCGGGACGAGGTGCGGTGCCCTTTGGGGCGAGGTGGAGGGCTTCTTTAATGGAGGCCGGCACTTTCGCTTGAATCTGGATGACATCGGTGGGGCAGATCGTTTCACAGCGGAAGCATTGAATGCATTCGCTGATGCTATGCATTACCGGCCCCTTAGCGTTCTTGTCGAGGTTCTCATAGGAACCCATGCGGGACTGAATTTCACACTTTTTGCAGTGAATGCATCCGTCCATCTTAATATAGTGCCGCAGCCACGAGATGCGGGAGATGAGGGCTAGGAGGCCGCCATAGGGGCAGAGGTTACGGCACCAGAAACGCTCTTGGTAGCCAGAAAGGGCGATGATGCCGATAAACATTAGCATCACGGGCACCACGTTGTAGTAGTGCATGGTGGGGAGGCGCCACAGGTCGGTGTTGATGCCTAGATTATAGAGAACGGACCCCACATGGAGCGCGTCGGCGGCGCTGAGGATGCCGTTCCAGATATAGGCAACCGGTGGGTAGACACAGAAGGTAAAGGTGCGGGTGATAAGGGAGATTGGGTCGCCAAAGGCAAGAATGTCAATACCGAAGACCACCGCTCCGAGGCCAACCAGCAGGTAGATATATTTCCAGTTACGGAAGCGGCGTGTATCGCTGCGTTTTTTGCTGTAGAAGAGGCGCCCTTTACGATAGAGCAGTCGGTCGGCAATATCTATGCTGGTGCCTAGCGGGCATATCCACCCACAGAAGATGCGTCCACCCCAAAGGGTAAGCAGGAGAATGAACAGACCAGGCCCGATGGCGTAGATAGGGATGGTATGGGATGCCAAGCTGTTTTTGAGGGTGTTGAGGAAATCCATCAGCATAAAGATGTTTTTATTGATCCCCCATTTCCCTTCGCTGCCTTGGGTGGTCATGAAGAAGAAAAGCACGAAGAGCAGGAACGTTGTAATTTGGACGGCGCGGCGTATAAACACGATGCGATGGGCCGCTTTATTGCCCGGCTCCTGGCGCATCTTGCGCTTCTGCTCGGCGGTAAAGCGAGCATAGGCAGCTTCGGTATTGCGCTGCACCACGGTGCCTTGGGGAACCGTTTCTTTAGGTTCGGCGACCTTTTGGGCGGTGCTTTCGCGTTTGCGAAGGCCGATGTCTATGCCGCGAATGAGGTTGCCGGCAGCCCGCTGCCCGCCGCAGCCACAGCTGCCGCAACTACAACCACCTATTTTAGGAAACTCCTGAGGTATGTCGGCCATTTCCCTTCTCTCCTGCGAAACACGAAGGTTTAGGCGCCTTGGGCGCCGGCGATCTCGCGAATGTTCAATTGGCTGGTATCGATCTGACCGAGGCCTAAGCTATTGGCGATGATCAGGTGCGGCACCATATCGGGCGTCACTCCCTTTACGGTGAGGAACCGCGTGCAGTAAGAGTCAAGCGCAACCGGATCGAAGCCGGCCACGACGGTATTCGGTTGTGTGGTTTCGCCGGGGCCTTTAGGGCCTCTTGTTTGCAGAACGCGCGTAGCATCGGTTACCACGAGCGTGGGGCGCAGGAAGCAGTTCAGCTCTGCGATGCAGTTATGAAGGCCGTAGCGATGGTAGTCTTTGCGGTTCCAGATACAACCCATGAGCTTCTTCATGGCGATGGTGATGACGGCCGCCTCATGGTCTTTCACGACCGGATTAACGATGAAGCAATCGGCCTCGATGATGTCGCGCGGGATCCGTTGGAGGATACGGTCAAAGTGATGAAGAGGATCGTAGTCGGCTCCATCTGTGGTATGGGTGGGGACGGCAGAGGAGATATCTACCTCGCGGTACATCGTTGGTTGATCGGGCGAGAGTAGGGTCGCTTTCGTGCCTTTTACCGCATCTTCTGCACCGCAGATTTTGAAAGCAAGTTTCCAGTCATCCAAAGAGTAGTCTATGAGCGTGATACGGGAGGCTCCGGCGCGTTCACAAAGCTGTACGAGGCGACGGATGACATCGGGATGGGTGGTTGCGGCCTGATCGGGGGTTCGCATCCAACCCATATTGGGACTGATGACCACTTTATCGCCTTTTTTAACGAACTGTTCGATCCCGCCAAGCTCATTGATGGCGCGCTCGGTGATATCCCCGTAGGATTTGGGGTCGCCCTCCACGGCGACGATATCAGGGGTTGTGGGAGAGGGTTTTTTGGGGGGGCGCAGTTTAGCGAGTTTAGCGAAGCGCTCCTCCTGGAAGAAAGTTAGGCTATAAAGCCCACCGAGGAAAGCCGTTCCACCGGCGATCTCCAGAAGTTTGCGACGAGATAGTTTCTTTGCATCATCTGCCGACATGTTCAATACCTCCCTTAGGAAGCTTAGGGTACTTTGGCTACGGCTTCACGCACCAGTTTTAGGGCGATGGTAGGATTAACCGCTTTATCTATTCCTACGACATAACGCCCTTTATGGGTCACGACGACATAGCCGCTGAATCGCGTTTTTACGGAAAAGGCGCCTTGTCCCAACCCTTTCAGCAGCGTCACTTTTGCACCTGTGGCGATCATAAGCGGCTTATCGAGGGCCGACATATACTGATTATAGGCTTGTTGAGCCGCTGCAGGAGAGGGATAGGCGCAGATAAAAAGCTCGGCATAGCGGCCTGCGACCGTATAGTTGGCGGAGACGCCGTTTTGAAGAAAGCGCTGACCGGCGATATCGCGTCTCTGATATTTCTGGCTAAAGGGCACATAGCCTGCCGGCAGCATGCGGAGCATTTCGGGCATCTGCGTGGTGCCGGAAAGCTTCGCGGCCACGGCGCGCGCAATGGCTATTTGGGCTGTACGGAAGGAGGCCGGTGCATTGGAAGCGGCAATATTGACGTTTACGTAGTAAGGGCCTTTCCAAAAGGAGAGACCCCCGCCGAGAAGATATCCTTGCGCTCCAATGGGGACGAACCGCACCATTTTGGCGGAGGGACTAAGTTGGTAACTATAGTAGCCGAATGCATCGAGTGGACTACCCATTTGGTAGATATCCACCGTAATGACCTGCGATCCCTTGCCACCTGGGGCGTAGATAGCATAGTAACACTGCCGGAAGAGATAGCGTTTGACCGATTGGGCTTGTCCGTCAATATGGTCTTCCAGAGTGTTCGGCGTAAAAATCTGAACGGGTCTGGTGAGGCGGAAACCGGCAATGGCCTGCGGAATGGCCGAGCGCACATCCGCATGGGCCTCGAAGGAAGCCAAGCCCACGGTAATAAGTGCCATCGTGCTGGCCACACCCATCTGTTTTTGAAGCCACCTCAAGCCAGGCGCAGCGTGCATGAACTCTTACTCCTCTTTGATATGGGCGCAGTTTCGAACTGTCTGCGCTTTGTTGTAGTATACCGCCTATTGTCTTAGGACGCTCTATTGGGGCGAGAAGTTACATAAATTCTACGAAATCTCCATCTTGGTTGGCTCCTCAGGAGGGGGTGGCGTTTCCGTCCACTCCTTGAGACTGCGCGTTTTTTTCACGATGACGGCCTCCGTGGGAGCGGGAGAAGATTGGGGAAGAACGGTTTGCTTTGGTTCGTCATCTCGGCCTATTAGGCTGGCGATGAGGGCGGCAATACCTGTAACGATGAGCATGAGGGAGCGCATCTCATGAGACCACAAGTAGGTACGCACGCCCATGCCGGTGAAGTAGAGGCCGACGGCTGCAAAGTAGCTTCGACGTGCCCATGCAGTATTCGGGCGAAAGGCTTCGAGTAGGGCAGCGACGAGAGCCAGAACCATAACGAGTTCAAGCATAAGAGCGCGAACTGTGAGAACCCATTCGAAGTTGAGGCCTGGCGGCAAAGGACGGGCGATACGGTAGGTATTGTAGCTTAGAAAGGCGATGGCATAGCAGAAGGTGATGATCAGGATCCGCCTAAGTGCGGCGATAAGAAGCGCACTGAGGATAAGCACGAGCACAATGGGCAGAAGCGTGGCATGCGTGCGGCTCCATGTGATAAGCAGTATCTGGTGCGAAACCGCCCACCCTGCCAACAGAGCCGGAAAAATAGAAAGAGCCACCTTGCTTAAGAGTATTCGCATCGTTGACCCTCCACCCCTATTTTCGGAGGTTGCCTACTCCTGCCTTTATTTTATCACAACTTTTACCGTAATGCCATCGCATCTTTTACCGGCCTGAGGAGATGATGCCAAAAAAAGTTTGGCGGCGGGCAGGATTTCGGCGTTGAATGAAGTATATTAAAAAGCGGCTAACCAAACGTTCGTTCAAACGCGAGCTGAAAAGGAATTCCTCCTTGGCATGGTGAACTTTCCTCATCATAAAATACCTGCTAGGAGGAATATGTGGAGACTATAAAGCCCCAAGTGGCCGTACAGCTTATTGTCTTCGGCGCGAAAGCGCGAGACGACATCGAGGGAACGCTTAGAGAAGTGGCTGCTGCCGGCTACGGCGCATTCGAGGGAGGCCATCTTTTTGCCATGTACGGTGAGGCACGCATACGAAGCCTGCTCGAAGCCTTGCACCTCAGCGTGTCGGGCGCGCATTTCGGCTATGGCGAGTATGCTGACGATGCCAAACTTGAAGGTATTATTTCCTACGCCAAAGCGCTCGGCATCGAAAACGTGATGTGCTCCGGTGTGGCCGCCGGCACCGTAGAGGGCTATTTCGCCTCGGCTCGGCGCTTTAATGAGGTGGGACGCCGTTTGGCAGACCAGGGGATCGCTTTCAACTACCATAACCATGATTGGGAGTTCAAAGACCTCGGTGGGGGCACTACGGGGATGCAGATACTCGCACAAGAGACCGATCCCCAACACGTTCGTTTTAATCTCGATGTCTTCTGGCTCTACTATGCCGGCCAGAACCCCGCGGCGTTCATCCGTGCGCATGCCCAACGTGCCTGCTATTTCCATTTTAAGGATGGGCGACGCCTTGTTGGCGCCGACGGAAAGACCACACCGGAGTTTTTAGAGCTTGGAAGAGGAGAGGTTCCTCTCGAAGAGGCGTACGCAGCCGCCCAAGAGGTGGGTGCGCGCTGGATCGTCGTGGAGCAGGATCGATCGCAACTCCCTCCGTTAGAGGCGATCACGATCAGTCGAAACTATCTGCGAGAGCACTTCGGAATCTGAAGTCATCTTCGCGCGCGTTCTATGGGCGAACGTCAGTTTAATTCATATAGCGGACCAAGGAGGTTTTCATGTCGAAAACAATGCGGTTTTTCGTCCGGTGGACGTCCGTTTTTCTCGTGTTGCCCTTGTTATGCTTCACGGGATGCGGAACCAACGGCCCTAAATACATGCTGATCACCAACGGCGTCTCCCCTTTCTGGGATGCGATGGTTAAGGGGATGCAGGAGGAAGCGAAGCAGCTGCATGTAAATGCGGACTGGCGGGGGCCCAACCCGTCGGAAAACACGGTTCAAATTCAGATGTTTAACGATGCTTTGGCCGCGCATGTGGATGGAATCGGGCTTTCCGCTATAGACCCCAACGGGATTACGCCCACCATCAACAAAGCGGTGGATTCCGGGTTGCCCGTCATCTGCTTCGACTCGGACGCACCCAACAGCAAACGGCTTGCTTACTTGGGGACGAACAACTACGAGGCAGGTTACATCGCCGGCAAGGCCGCCCTCAAGCTTTTCCCGCACGGAGGCAAATTGGTCGCCTTTGTGGGCACCATGAGCCAAGACAACGCCCGCCAGCGCTATAACGGTTTTCTCGATGCCATTAAGGGAAGCAATGTGCAGTTCATCGCGCCCCCCTATCAGGATAATCAGGACAAAGGAATGGCACGTTCCAACGTGCAGGACGCGATCACCCGTTATATGAGCAAGGGACTCAATGGGTTGGTGGGGCTTTACTCCTACAACGGGCCTGCCATCATCGCGGCCCTGCAGGCGCAGAATTTGCGCAGTAAGTTCAAGGTGATCTGCTTCGATGGAGACCCGGCCACCTTGAAGGGGCTGGAGCAGGGCATGGTAGACCTCACCGTGGTGCAAAAACCGTTTCAGTTTGGGCGTCTCTCCATTGAACTGCTGAACCTGCTGCATCAGAACCACAACAACGTGGACGCCGCTCTGCAACAGATGATGCCCGAATTGAAGAGTTTGGACATGAAAGTGGATATGCAAAAGCATACTATTGATACCGGCGTTACCGTGGTAACTCCGGCAAATGCAGAGGCCTTTATCAACGATCTGCACGCCCACGGGCTTTCATCAACTTAGGGGTGGGGATACCTTATGGAGACGACCGAAGCATCGCGTTTACGCGAGCCTCTTTTTAACTGGCGCCGCCTCTTGCTGGCACGCGAGAGCAGTGTAGTTATTGTGTTAGTGCTGTTGTGTCTCGCGCTCATCTTCTCTCCTGCGCGCGATACCTTCTACAGTCGCCAAAACATTCAAAACATGCTGCTGCAGATCGCGCTGCTGGCGATCTTTTCTATTGGCGAGACGCTGGTCATCATTACGGCGGGCATAGACCTCTCGTTAGGCTCTCTCATCGCTTTTAGCGGTATGGTGTTGGCGATGACGGCAACGCACTTGCCACCCACCATTGCTGTGCCAACGGCGATTGTGGTAGCGCTTGCCGTTTCCCTGCTGATAGGGGCGGTTCACGCTTTGCTGATAGGAAAATTGCGTTTGCCGGCCTTTGTGGTGACTCTGGCCTCTCTCACGATATTGAGGAGCCAGGCGCAATTGATGAACGGGCAACTACCGGTTCCCATCTCAAAGTATCCGTTTCTTATCAACTTGGCGAACGGGCAGCTGTTTAAGGGCACCTTCTTTGCCGTGCCGATCCCAGCAGTACTCCTGCTGATCATCGCCATTGCGGCGCATTTCATTCTCACCCGCACCCGCATCGGGCGCTATATCTACAGCCTTGGGGGTAACGAGCAGGCCACAAGGCTCTCCGGGGTGAATGTTCTTGGAGTGCTCCTCTTTGCCTACTGCGCCAGCGCTTTTTTGGGAGGTGTGGCCGGCATCCTCTACGCGGGCTATGGGCAGCAGGGCGACCCTCAAAACGGACTTGGATACGAGCTTAACGCGGTGGCTGCCGCCGTTATTGGCGGGGCGAACCTTATGGGGGGAGAAGGGAGTGTGGTAGGAACGGTGCTTGGAGCCTGCCTTCTGCAGATGATCCTAAGCGCCATCAACCTTACGATTAACAACCCTACCCTGTGGCAGGGGACGGTGGTGGGCGGCGTGTTGTTGGTTGCCGTGCTCGTTACGGCCATTCAGCAGCGCAAGAACCGCCCCTAAACAGGCCATGGGGCGGGGAGAGGAGAGACCTTTCGCCCCATGGTATTCTTGCTCTACAGCGCAGCGATAATGGCGTCGGTAATCTGATCGGTGGTAGCCTCGCCGCCCATATCGCGCGTTCGCACTTTCCCTTCCGCCATCACTTTCATAACGGCGTTTTCGATGCGGTTGGCGGCCTCCTGTTCCCCTAGATGACGCAGCATCATCACCGCAGAAAGGATAAGGGCGATCGGGTTGGCAATGCGGCGGCCGGCGATGTCGGGTGCGGAGCCGTGCACGGCCTCGAACAGCGCGATGCCGCCCTCGCCGATATTGGCCGAGCCGGCAAAACCAAGGCCGCCGATCAGCCCGGAGGCGAGATCGGAGAGGATATCCCCATAGAGATTTTCCATGACCATCACGTCGAAACGCTCCGGACGCATCACCATGTTCATGCAGGTTGCGTCTACGATCATCTCCTCATATTCGATTTCAGGAAACTCGCGTGAGATACGCCGGAGACATTCAAGGAAAAGGCCATCGGCGAGTTTCATGATATTCGCTTTATGAACCGCAGTAACCTTTCGGCGACCGTGGCTTTTAGCATACTCGAAAGCATAGCGCCCAATCCGTAGGCTGGCCGCCTCGGTGATGATCTTAAGGCTCTCGACCACGCCGGGCACCACGATGTGTTCGAGGCCAGAGTAGAGGTCTTCGCTATTTTCTCGGATGATCACGAGGTCTACATGCTCGTAGCGCGACGGGACGCCGGGAATGGTGCGGGCCGGCCGCACATTGGCGTAGAGATTGAGCCGCTTGCGCAGAGTGACATTGGCGCTGGGGAAGCCCACGCCTACGGGCGTAGTGATAGGCCCTTTGAGGGCGACTCGGTTCTTGAGTATGGAGTGAATGACCTCATCGGGGACCGGTGTGCCATATTTCGCGACCACCTCGGCGCCGGCCTCCATGCGTTCCCATTCGCACTCCACTCCGGCAGCCTCCACCACGCGGACGGCGGCCTCGGTAACTTCGGGGCCAATGCCATCGCCGGGGATAAGGGTTATAGTATGTTTCACCCGCTTTTCTCCTCTCGAAAAGCTCTTCTATTAACTTTACTCTATTTTCGGCTCGCGGCATAAGGTTCCGCGCGGCAAGATTCCGGCAAAAGTGGGTAGAATGGATAGAGACCGTAGGAAAAGGAAAGATGAAGGCTCGTCAACGTTCTAAGGAGCTTTATGAGCGCGCGGTAAAGGTTATTCCCGGCGGTGTAAACTCGCCGGTACGCGCTTTCAAGGCGGTGGGAGGCGACCCTGTTTTTATTCAACGCGGCGAGGGCGCCTACCTCTACGATGTGGATGGCAATCGCTATCTCGACTGTGTTGGCTCGTGGGGGCCGCTACTCTTAGGGCACGCTTATCCCGATATCTTGAGCGCTATTAGTGCGCAGTTGCCGTACGGCACCACATTTGGCGCTCCGACCGAGTTGGAGGTTCAGTTTGCCGAGGCGTTGTGCGAGGCCGTGCCGTCCCTGCAGAAGGTAAGGCTTGTTTCTTCGGGCACAGAGGCCACGATGAGTGCCATTCGCGTTGCAAGGGGCTACACAGGACGCGATGTTATCGTGAAGTTCGAGGGGTGTTATCACGGTCACGCCGATTTTTTGTTGGCCAAGGCCGGTTCCGGGGTGGCAACGTTGGGCTTGCCGGAGTGTGCTGGAGTGCCCGCAAGCATTACGGCCAACACACTAACCCTTCCTTATAACGACATCCAGGCTTTACATACCGCCTTTAAGGAGTACGGCTCTGCCATTGCGGGGGTGATCGTGGAGCCGGTCGTTGGAAACATGGGGTGTGTGCCGCCCACACCAGGTTTTTTAGAGGCCCTACGGGAAGTCACCCAACGATATGGGGCGCTCCTGCTCTTCGATGAGGTGATGACCGGGTTTCGACTCGCCTATGGCGGTGCGCAGGAGCGATTCGGCATTCTGCCCGACCTCACGATGCTGGGCAAAATCGCCGGTGGGGGCCTGCCATTAGGGGCTTTTGGAGGCCGCGCCGACATCATGGATGTGGTTGCACCGGTAGGGCCGGTCTACCAGGCCGGTACTCTTTCGGGAAACCCTGTGGCCGTGGCGGCGGGTTTGGCTATGGTTCAAACGCTAAAAGCGCGACGCCATGTGCTCTACGAGCGGCTCGACGCAATGGGGAGTCAGT
The DNA here is from genome assembly GCF_035294505.1 of Chthonomonas sp. NCBI lineage: Bacteria > Bacillati > Armatimonadota > Chthonomonadia > Chthonomonadales > Chthonomonadaceae > Chthonomonas > Chthonomonas sp. Next base: position 26,884 of record NZ_DATGKU010000210.1, read on the forward strand.
TGGCAGATGCGCTCCGTTACGCTGCTGAGGAGGCGGGGGTGCCTGTTGTCGTTAACCAGATAGGAAGCATGATCACCGTTTTCTTTACAGACCTACCGGCGGTAAGCAACTATGCGCAGGCCAAAACCTCCAATATACAACGCTTCGCCCGGTGGTTTCGTACGCTTCTGGAGGAGGGTGTCTATTGGCCGCCCTCTCAATTCGAATCGGCCTTTCTCTCGGATGCCATGAGCGAGGAAGATATTTATCGGCTTATTGAGGCCGCTCGGGTGGGGTTTCAGAAAGCAAGAGAGGTTGCGTAATGGCGAAGGGACGCAGAAGATACCGCCCAACAGGCGTGGAGTTGCTGGCACGCATCTTGTTTAACATGCCGATCGTTTTTGGAATAGAGTGGCTGCTGCTTACCCTGCTTCAGGTTCGCTCCTTCTTCCCGCCTGGCAGTGATGGCCTTTTGGCACGGCTTTGGATGGCCGCCGAGTTGACCCCTCCCATGGCCGGTGGGTTTGGTCTTTTTTGGTATTGGCTTGTGCGCATAGGGCGTGCCCGTAAGGGGCTGTGGGGAGCGGCCGCGCTTTACAGCCCTTTGATAAGCGTTCCCTCCGTTGTTGTTGCCGGTGCCCTGGGCGGTTGTTTGATGGGGGTGCCGTTTTGGGGTATGTTGCTGGCTCTTGCTGCGCTCGTGCTCAATCCGCCATTGCTCTTTGCCCAGCTTTTTGCAGGCATCTCAATCGGTCTATGGATGGGATATTTGGCAGACGGCTGGATTTATGAAAACCGTTCTGCTTCTGATGAGAGTTCTTCAAAAGACGACGAATAGACGTGCCCATGCAGATTCTCGGTGTAGACACGGGCGGCACCTTCACCGATTTTGTGGTGCTTGATGCAGAGCGTCTTCATGTTCTCAAGGTTCCTTCTACACCGGATGATCCCTCGCGCAGCCTGCTGACCGGTTTGGCGCGATTGCAGTCTGAGGGCATTCTGCAGGTAGGTTTTTCTATGGTGCACGGAACCACGGTGGCCACGAACGCCCTCTTGGAACGGCGTGGGGCCTCTACGGCGCTCATCACCACGAAGGGGTTTCGCGATGTGTTGGCCATAGGCCGGCAGGCACGGCAACAGCTCTATTCCCTTGCGCCAAGCCCGCGTCCATGTCTGTTAAGCCAAGAGAGACGCTTGGAGGTCAACGAACGCCTCGATGCCGCAGGCAATATCCTTATCCCTTTACAAGAGGCGGAAGTAGAGGGCTTGCTGGAGCATTTGCAAGCGGAGCAGGTGGAAGCGATCGCCGTCTGCTTGCTCTTTTCCTACCTGAATCCTGCCCACGAACGCCGCATTGGGGAGCTAGCGCGGAGCAGGGGTTTTTGGGTTTCGCTCTCACACGAGATAGCACCGGAGATGCGGGAGTATGAGCGCACCTCCACAACCGTTGTGAATGCCTATGTGGGGCCGATTATGGAGCGGTATCTGCGACGGCTATCCGAGCAGATAGGTGTGTATGGCTGCCGTAGCTTGCGCGTGATGCAGTCGGATGGAGGGTCACTCTCGGCGCCGGAAGCGGGGCAGAAAGCGGTGCGAACGGGACTTTCTGGCCCTGCCGGGGGCGTGATTGCAGCCGCGAAACTGGGAAAGCTTTTGGGTTATACGAACCTCATCTCCTTCGATATGGGGGGAACCAGCACAGACACGGCTTTGATAGAGAACGGCGCTTGGTTTACGCAAACGGAGGGGGAGATCGCGGGGTTACCCGTGCGCATTCCCATGTTAGCGATTCACACGGTGGGTGCCGGAGGGGGTTCGATTGTGCACCTAGATGCTGCAGGGGCGTTGCGGGTGGGGCCGCGCAGTGCCGGCGCCTACCCGGGGCCGGTGGCGTATGGTGTGGGGGATGAGCTTACGATAACGGATGCCCATGTACTGTTGGGGCGTCTACCGGCTGAGGTGCGTCTTGGCGGGGCCTTAAGGCTAGATCGAGGGCGGGTGGAGACTGAGTTCGGGAAGTTGGCTAAGCGGCTTGGGTTGGCGCCGGAAGCGGTTGCAGCCGGGGCGATCGCTGTGGTCAACATGGCGATGGAGCGTGCTTTGCGCCGTATTTCGGTGGAGCAGGGACGCGATCCGGCGCAGTTCACCTTACTCTGTTTTGGGGGAGCCGGCGGACTTCACGCTTGCGAGTTGGCGGAGGCTCTGGGCATTCCCCAGGTGCTTGTCCCTCCGTGCCCCGGCGCGTTCTCGGCGCTTGGGTTGGCTCTGGCCGATATTCGTCGCGAGTATGTTCATGCGCTGCCACTCGGCCAAGGATTGTCCACGTGGAATGCAGTCCATGAGGGCTTTCGCAACTTGTATCGGATGGCAGCGGAGGAGATGCGTCGGGAGGGATTGGCACGTGGGGATTGGGAGGCGAAGCCTTTTTTAGAGATGCGCTACCGAGGGCAGGGGCATTCGTTGCGCCTGCCAAAACCTACGCGCGGCGGGCTGTCGGCCGCAATGAAGGCGTTTCACGAAGCGCATGAGGAACAGTACGGTTATGCAGCCTTGGAGGAGCCGATTGAGATAGTGGGGTTAAGGCTGGTGGCGACGGCGGCGCTGGCACCACCCCAGTTTCCTCTTGTGCCTCAAACAGGTATAGCCAGTTCATTGCCATCATCGGTGCCTGTCTATGAAAACGGGAGGTGGATTTCCGTCCCCCTTTACGACCGGTTCGAGTTGCCGCGAGGGCCGAGCGGGTTGGCCGGCCCTTGCATCCTAACCCAAACCGATGCGACGATCTATGTTCCCACGGGCTGGCGCTGTCATCAGCAGGCCTTTAGTTGCCTGTTACTCAGAAAACAGAATACATAGTTCTACATAAATAGGGTATAATAGGGCTTGAGCGGGTATAATAAGTACCTGTACCTCTAAAAAGCAAAGGGGTTTGGAGACAACTTTGGCGGACGATAAACTACCTACAGAAGGACAAAACGGAGCTGAGCCGAGGCTGATCGAGGTAGACATAGAGCAGGAGCTGCGGCGCTCCTACTTAGGCTATGCCATCTCGACTTTGGTATCAAGGGCCTTACCGGATGCTCGAGACGGTTTTAAGCCGGTGCAACGCCGCATTCTTTATGCGATGCGTGAGCTTGGGATAGGCCCGGGTTCCGCGCGGGTGAAGTCGGCCAAGGTGGTGGGCGAATGCATGGGAAACTACCATCCACATGGCGACGCGGCCATCTACGCTACGCTTGTTCGCATGGCGCAAGATTTTAGCTATCGCTACCCCCTAATCGATCCGCAGGGGAATTTTGGCTCTATTGACGGCGATCCTCCCGCCGCGATGCGTTATACCGAGTGCCGCCTCACTCCACTGGCCGTGGAGATGATGGAGGACATCGATCGTGACACCGTGGATTTCATGCCCAATTACGATCAGTCAAGGCAAGAGCCTACTGTCTTTCCGGCCAAGTTTCCGAACCTGCTTTGCAACGGTGCGGAGGGCATTGCGGTTGGGATGTCCACCAGCATCCCCCCGCACAATCTTCGGGAGGTTGTTGAGGCCTCTATCTACATGCTCGATCATCCCGATGCCACGCCAGACGACCTTTTGCGCTTCATTCCCGGCCCCGATTTTCCCACCGGAGCGCTCGTTTTGGGCACAAAAGGGGTGCGGGAAGCCTACCGCACCGGCCGTGGACGCATTGTGATGCAGGCAAACCTGCAGATCGAGCCGATGGATGGAGGGCGCAATGCCATTGTTGTCACCGAACTGCCTTATCAGGTGAATAAGGCACGCCTCATCGAACATATCGCGGAGTTGGTGCGACATAAGCGGGTGGAAGGCATCACCGACATCAACGATTTTAGCGATCGCAACGGCATGCGCATCGTTATCGAGTTGCGCCGCGATGTGGTGCCCAACCGCATTGTCAATTTCCTCTTAAAGCACACGGCGCTGCGACAAACTTTTGGGGCCATTATGCTGGCCCTTGTTAACGGACAGCCTCGTATTCTCAATCTTGCCCAGATCATTCGAGCGCATCTGGAACATCGGCGCGAGGTCATCATTCGGCGTACGCGCTATGAGTTGGCGCGTGCACGCCATCAGGCGCATATTCGAGAAGGCCTTCAGATCGCGCTTAACTTTCTCGATGAGATCATCGCTCTCATTCGACGCTCCCAAAGCAGTGAAGAGGCGCGGGCCGAGATGTGCGCCCGCTTCAATCTCACACAGATTCAAGCCGATGCCATTCTCAGCATGCAACTGCGTCAGCTTGCCCGCCTAGAACGCCAGAAGATCGAGGACGAGTATCGTCATCTGCTGCGAGAGATCGCGGGGCTAGAGGATATTTTGGAAACGCCCGCCCGCGTCACCAAGATGATCAAGGACGAGCTGCGCGCCTTGCGCGATAAGTACGGCGATGAGCGGCGCACCCGAATTCTTCAGACCGAAGCGGATGAGATCACCGAAGAAGACCTTATTCCTGAAGAGAAGACGTTGGTGACCATCTCGCGGGATGGCTATATCAAGCGCGTTCCGCTCGATACCTATCGCACACAACGACGTGGTGGAAAGGGAGTGCAGGCCGCGAAGCTTAAAGAGGAAGACCAGATATCGCATCTCTTTGTGGCCACCACCACCCACTATATTCTGTTTTTCACCGATAAGGGGCGGGTCTACCGTTTGAAGGCCTATGAGGTGCCTCAGGTGAGCCGACAAGCGCGTGGGCAGCATATCAACAACTTCATCCAAACGGAGGCCGGCGAACAGATCACGGCGATACTGCCCATTAAAGATATCAACGGGCCAGGCTATCTCCTCATGGTAACTCAGAACGGCGAGGTGAAACGCACCGCCCTGTCGGAGTTTGCGAACCTACGCGCCAACGGCCTGATCTGCTTTGATATCGAGGAGGGAGATAGCCTTAGATGGGTTCGCCATACAAGCGGTAACGACGAGATCATTCTGGTAACGCGTGAAGGGCTTTCCATTCGCTTCCCCGAAACGGATGTGCCGGAGCGTGGGCGTGCTGCAGGGGGTGTGCGTGGCATCGAGTTGCGCGATCCGGCCACCAAAGCATTGCGTGATGTTGTAGTTGCCGTGGCCATCGTGCGGCCGGAGGATCGCGATGCCCAGTTGCTGGTGGCCAGCGAAAATGGCTTTGGAAAACGCACCGACCTCGATTCGTATCGCATTCAGTCGCGAGGGGGACGGGGCATCATCACCATGAACGTTACGCCGCGAACGGGCAAGATCGTAGACGCGGTGATCGTGCGCTCAGAAGATAAGCTCATCTTATTGACGGAAAAAGGAGTCGCGATTCGCATAGACGTGGCCAGTATTCGGCTGGCAGGTCGCAGCACCCAAGGTGTAAAGCTGATCGATCTCGCAGAGGGCGATCGGGTGGCTACCATCGAGCGCCTATTGGAAACGGACTTGGCCGATGAGGTCGAAGGTGAGGAGATCGCCTCGGCCACTGCGGATCAGTAGGGGCCTAACGCTATGTTGAAGCCGTTTCGATTGCACAAACGTACTCTGAGTGGTTCCTGGTAAGAAAGGAACACCCTGATGGAAGGGGGCTTGCCGGAGATGTTTTCCCGGATGCGTGAAGATATACAGACCGTTTTAAGAAAAGACCCCGCGGCGCGTAATGTACTGGATGCCTTGCTTTACCCGGGTTTGCACGCCATTTGGTCGCATCGAATCGCGCATTGGCTATGGACACATCGTTGTTGCTGGTTGGCACGCCTTCTCTCGCAGATAACACGCTTTTTCACCCATATCGAAATCCATCCGGGGGCGAAAATCGGACGTAGGCTGTTTATTGACCACGGTGACGGCGTGGTAATAGGAGAGACGGCGGAGATAGGTGATGACGTTTTGCTCTATCATAATGTGACACTCGGTGGAACGAGCCTGGAACGCAAGAAACGCCATCCGACTCTGGGAAATAACGTGTTGGTGGGTATGGGAGCCGCCATTTTGGGACCGGTGACCATAGGGGACAATTGCCGCATTGGAGCCAACGCGGTTGTCAATAAAGACATTCCACCGAACTGCACGGTGGTAGGCATTCCAGGGCGCATTGTGCGTCGTGATGGCATTCGCGTTAGCGATGCCGAAAGCCCTGTTATGGATAACGTTATTAACCGAGTAGACCCTCAGGATGTGGTTATTCAGGAGTTGCGTAGGCGATTAGAGCTGCTCGAGCAGCATAATGAGAGGCTTGAGGAGCTTATTCTGCGCATGGAAAGGCAACTCTCTGCCGCTAACGTGCCTTACGATGCCCCGCAA
>NZ_DATGKU010000211.1:0-16320 GCF_035294505.1 Chthonomonas sp.
GAAACGGATGGCTATACGGCCATTCAAGTGGGGTTTGGAGAGGCGCACGAGCGCCACATCAACCGCCCTCTCAAGGGACACTTTCAGCGCGCCGGCGTATCCCCTTTGCGCTATCTGCGCGAGATACGAACGGACGATATCGGCGAGTACAAGGTGGGCGATAGCATCCGGTGCGACATCTTTCGTCCCGGCATGCGGGTGAAGGTTACCGGTATCTCAAAGGGAAAAGGTTTTCAAGGGGTTGTGAAGCGCTTCCATTTTCATGGGGCCGATATGACCCACGGTTCGATGATCCACCGAAAACCGCAGTCGAGTGGGGCTACCGATGCGGCTCGTACCTTCAAAGGAACCAAGAAGCCGGGACATATGGGAGCCAAACAGGTGACGGTGCGCGGACTGCAGGTTGTACGCGTGGATGTGGATAGAAATCTCATTTTCATAAAAGGCGCGGTGCCGGGTGCGGAAGGAGAGCTTGTCCGCATCCAGCGACTGCCGATCCGATAGGAAGGGAGAGTAAAGAGATGGCATCAGTACCCTTATACAATATGGAAGGTAAAGAGGTAGGTTCTCTATCTCTCCCTGATTCGATATTCGATGTGGAGTTTCGGGCCGCGTTGGTGCATCAGGTAGTTGTGGCCGAGGAGGCCAACCAGCGCCTAGGCACCCATGATACGAAGCAACGCTCTGAGGTGCGTGGGGGTGGAAGGAAGCCCTGGCGACAAAAGGGAACCGGTCGGGCACGCCAAGGCTCGATCCGCGCCCCCCACTGGCGCGGCGGTGGCGTCGTTTTCGGTCCACACCCGCGCGACTACCGGAAGGATTTGCCGGTGAAAATGCGGCGTAGCGCCATGCGCTCGGCGCTTTCGGCTAAGGTGCGCGATGGGGCGGTGATAGGGCTGGAGAAGTTGGCCTTCGATGCCATCAAAACGAAACAGGCAACAGCCCTTCTGGCGGCGCTTGGGCTTCAGTCGGAACGCCGTGTACTTATCATACTGCCGGAGTACGATAAAACGGTGCTGCTGAGCACGCGCAACCTGCCGACGGTAACGTTGCGCTACGCACCTAACTTTTCGGTTCGCGATGTAATGGTAGCTCACAAGATCGTGTTGGTGGCCGATGCGGTAGAAAAAATTGCGGCGGTTTGGGCGCCGGAGGAGAGTAAAGAGGAGGTGGCGGCAGCATGAGAGACCCACATGAGATTATTGAACGTCCTCTCTTAACCGAGAAGACCAACGCACAGGCCGGGCTCAATAAGTACCACTTTCGAGTACGGCTGGATGCCAACAAATTCGAGATCGCTTGGGCTATTCAAACCATCTACGCACACCAGGGGGTGAAGGTGCTCTCCGTAAACACCATGCGGGTTAAAGGCAAAAAGCGCCGTGCACTGGTGCGCGGAGGCAAGCCGGGCTATAGCCCGACATGGAAAAAGGCCATTGTAACGACGGATCGTCCTCTCACGCTGTTTGAGGGGGTCTAATTCTTGAGAATGAGAGAGAAACATGCCCATTCGTAAGCATAAACCAATAACGCCGGGAAGACGATGGCGGGCAACGCCAACCTATTCGGAGCTGACGCGCGCCGAGGGAAAGAATCAACCCGTTGAGCCATATAAGCCGCTTCTCGAACCTCTTAAGAAGAGCGGAGGGCGCAATAACAAAGGGCGCATTACATCGCGGTTCCGTGGTGGCGGCAATAAACGGATGTACCGCATTATTGACTTTAAGCGCGATAAGCTCGATGTGCCGGGCAAGGTGCTGACCATCGAGTACGACCCGAATCGTACGTGCCGTATCTCGCTGGTTGAATATGAGGATGGTGAAAAACGCTACATCCTAACTCCTCTCGGATTGAAAGAAGGAGACACGGTTATTTCAAGCGATACGGCCGATATTCGTCCCGGCAATGCGTTGCCCTTGAAGGCTATTCCCGTTGGAACTACCATTCACAATATTGAGCTTTACCCAGGTCGAGGCGGCCAACTGGTGCGCTCGGCCGGGACTGGGGCGCAGCTGATGGCAAAAGAGGGCAAGTATGCCCAAGTGCGCCTGCCTTCAGGAGAAACGCGACTCATTCGGCTCGACTGCCGCGCCACCGTGGGGCAGGTGGGTAACCCAGAGCATGAGAACATTTCGTTGGGCAAGGCAGGGGCCACGCGTTGGCGAGGCCGAAGAGGTCACGTGCGCGGGGTGGCCATGACCCCACGGGATCACCCGCATGGGGGTGGCGAGGCGCAAAGCCCGGTTGGGCGTAAGAAGGGGCCAGCCTCTCCTTGGGGCAAACCGGCTTTGGGACGAAAAACACGACGGAATAAGGCGACCGATAAGTACATCGTACGCCGACGCGACCAAAAGTAAAGGAGGAGCGATATGGGACGTTCTCTGAAAAAAGGGCCTTATGCCGACCCGAAGCTTTTGGAAAAGGTGCGGGCGATGAACGCGCGCGGGGAGAAACGGGCTATTAAAACTTGGTCGCGGCGTTCCACCATCTTTCCCGAGTTTATCGGGCATACTTTCTTGGTGCACGATGGGCGAAAACACGTTCCCATCTTTGTAACCGAAAACATGGTAGGCCATAAGCTCGGCGAGTTTGCCCCAACCCGCACCTTTCGAGGCCATGCCGGACAGCAAGTAGAACGACGTACGGGTATTAAGTAACGGGAAGGATAGCGAATATGGCGGAAGATAAGGATGCGGATATCCTGGAGCGCCCCAAAACGCACCGGGAAAACCGCAAGAAGAACCAGCCAAGAAGGGTGGCGAAGAACCAGGCCATGGCGGTGGCCAAGTTCGTTCGGGTGCCACCGCGCAAAGCGCGCCTGGTTATAGATGAGATTCGCGGCCTCTATGTGCAAGAAGCACTGGCCTTTTTGAACTTCGTGCCGAACAGAGCGGCCGGTTTCATTCACCGCGTGCTAACTTCTGCGGTGGCGAACGCCGTGAACAACCACTCGTTGGATGTGGAACGCCTGAAGGTGGTGTCGGCCCGCGTAGATGAGGGGCCGCGCATTAAGCGTATCCATCCGCGGGCACAGGGACGGGTCTATCGCATTCTGCATCGTACCAGCCACATCACGATTGTGGTGGAGGAGGGCGAGCCGAAGCCAAGGCGAGTTCGCCGAGCCTCTCGCTCGCGCGCAGAGGCTGCACGGGCTGCGCGTGCCACAAAGGTGGCCGAAGCGACACCCACATCGGCTCCTGTAGCCGCAGAGGCCGTAACCTCTGAGACCGGCCAAGAGGAGCTGCCCATCGTGGAGGAGCCACAGACTGCGGTGGAAACCGCAGGGGAAGAGACGGCTGACGAGCCGACTACCGTAGGCGAGTCGGCATCATCTGAAGCGAACAACAAAGAAGAAAGCTGATTCTGCGAGAAGGGAAGAGAACTTGGGACAAAAGGTTCACCCCATCGGGTTTCGTATCGGTGTTATCCGAGAGCCGGATAGCAAGTGGTACCTGCCGAAGCGCGGCTTTGCCGAGGCGATTTATGAGGACTACCTCATACGCCGCTATGTAAAAGAGCACTTGCCGAATGCGGCGGTATCGCGTGTGGAGATCGAACGGGCAGGTAATCGCATAAAGATAACACTGCACACGGCAAAACCCGGCGTGATCATCGGCAAGAGCGGGAAGGGTGCAGAGGAGCTGCGTGCCGCGCTTGAAAAGGTCATCAAGAAGCCGCTGTTGCCCATCAGCGTGCAGGAGATACCTCATGCCGATCTCGACGCACAGTTGGTAGCCGAATCGATCGCGATGCAGATATCCAAACGCATCGCCTACAAGCGGGCTATGCGTCAGGCTGTATTGCGCGCGATGAAATTGGGAGCCAAGGGCATCCGTGTGATGTGCTCGGGGCGACTGGCAGGCGCCGAAATGGCCCGACGCGAGCAAGACCGGCAAGGAAAAATTCCGCTTCAAACGCTACGCGCCGATATAGACTACGGTTTTGCCGAAGCGCCAACGACCTATGGAAATATCGGCGTGAAGGTTTGGATATATAAAGGCGATGTTCTGCCCGGCCAACCGCGTCAGTCGGAGCTTCCGTCCACGCGCCAAACCCGCTATGAAGGACGTGCCGAGCGTGCCGAGCGCGCCGGCTCCCGCAGTGGGCGCTCTCGGCGATCTGCACGGCGCGGCTCTCGTCCGCGACCCACCGCTTCTAACGGCTCTTAAAAACGATCCTAGGCGAAAAGCCTTACGGCGGCGCAGGCTTCCGAATAAGGAAGCACTGCGCCGCCTTATGGAGGAGAAATAGATAATGTTAATGCCAAAACGCACAAAATATCGCAAGCAACAGCGAGGCACTATGGCCGGAAAGGCCACACGAGGCAATACGGTGGCCTTCGGGGAGTATGGCCTGCAGGCGCTGGAGCCGTGCTGGCTGACGGCCAACCAGATTGAGGCCGCCCGTATCGCCATGAACCGCTACATACGGCGCCAAGGCAAAATCTGGATCCGAGTCTTTCCGGATAAGCCTTTTACCAAAAAACCGGCCGAGACCCGCATGGGTTCTGGAAAGGGAGCCCCGGAAGGATGGGTTGCCGTGGTAAAGCCGGGACGCATCCTCTTCGAGATGGGGGGCGTGCCCGAAGAGGTGGCCAAAGAGGCCATGCGTCTGGCCTCGCATAAGTTGCCGATTGATGTGAAGTTTGTGCGACGGATAGACCAAGAGCAGGCTAAAACCTCAGGGCAGAGCGCCGCTGAGGTGGCCGCAACCGCCGCAGAGGAGGCGAACAATGGCTGAGTTAAAGCTGAAAGAGATACGCCGCCAACTGCGCGAGATGAGTGACGAGGACTTACGCAAGGAGATAGCAGCAAATAGGGCTGCACTCTACGATATGCGGCGTCAGAACGCACTGCATCAACTAAAAGACACGGCGGCCATCCGCAAAGCGCGCCGCCAAATTGCACGAGCGCTAACCATTCTGCGCGAGCGTGAGCTTGCGCGCGAACGGGAGGGAAAGAAGTAAAATGGCAGACGAGCAGATGCAGCAGCCTACGGCGCCGCCCCAGAGAGGACGGCGCAAGGTTCGCCAAGGGAAGGTTGTAAGCAACAAAATGGATAAAACAGTGGTGGTGGCCGTGGAACGCCGTGTGCGCCACCCCCTTTACGGAAAAATCGTTCGCAAAACCACCAAATTTAAAGCGCACGATGAAGAGAACTCCTGCAATGAGGGCGATATCGTGGAGATTATGGAGACACGCCCGCTCTCGAAAGAGAAATGTTGGCGGGTCGTGCGCATTCTAGAGAGGGCGAAGTAACCATGATACAGCCGTATACGCGACTAAAATGCGCCGATAACTCTGGGGCGCGTGAGATAATGTGTGTGCGTATATTAAAAGGTTCTAACGCACGCTATGCCCATGTGGGCGACATCATTGTGGGCGTGGTAAAATCGGCGACGCCCAACCAGGCCGTGAAAAAGAGCGACGTGGTAAAATGCGTGGTCGTGCGAACCAAACAGCCCATACGTCGCCCCGACGGCTCCGTGCTGCGATTTGATGATAACGCGGCGGTGGTCATCCAAAACAATCTCGAACCACGGGGAACGCGAATCTTCGGCCCTGTGGCACGGGAGCTGCGTGATCGTGACTTCATGAAGATCATCTCGTTGGCGCCGGAGGTGCTTTAAAGATGGAAAAGCTGAAGCGCGCAATACCCGAAAAGCCGGTTAAGTTGCGCATTAAGAAAGGCGATACCGTAGAGGTGATCTCCGGCAAAGATAAAGGCCGCCGTGGTGAGGTGATTCAGGCCTTTCCGAAGTTGAATAAGGTAAAGGTGAAGGGAGTAAACATTATTACCCGACACCGCAAAGAGCGCGTGCGACGGGGGGCTGACCCGAACGATCCAGCCCGCGTTATCCCCGGTGGCCGTATCGAAGAGGAGGCCCCGCTTTATGCCTCTAAGGTCATGCTGGTGTGCCCAAACTGCAACCGGCCAACACGCGTGGGCTATGCCTACCGCGAGGGGGAGGCCAAGCCGGCACGAAGAAAATATCGTGTTTGCAAACATCCCGATTGCGGGAAAGAGATCGGGTAGTCCAAAATAAGCACAGACCGGTCGGAAATCGGTCAAGAGAGGTAAGAGAATGGCTCGACTGAAAGAACGCTATCGTAAAGAGGTGGTGCCGGCCCTGATGAAGGCGTTCGGCTATCGCAATGTGATGCAGGTGCCCAAGCTCGAAAAGATCGTGATCAATATGGGGGTAGGACGTGCTGGCCAAACGGGTGGGCAGTATGCATCCGAGCTAGATGGAGCCGTGCGCGACATGGCCGCAATTTCCGGGCAGAAGCCGGTGGTTACGTTGGCCCGCAAATCCATCGCGAACTTCAAGATACGTGCAGGCGCCAAAGTGGGGTGTAAGGTAACCCTCCGAGGTGATAGGATGTACGAGTTTTTGGATCGCCTGGTGAATGTGGCCTTGCCTCGCATTCGGGACTTTCAAGGGGTCTCACCCAACGCGTTCGATGGGCGTGGCAACTTTGCCATGGGGATTAAAGAGCAGTTGGTCTTTCCGGAAATAGATTACGATAAGATAGATAAGGTGCGCGGTATGGATATAATTATCTGCACCACCGCTCGCACCGATGAGGAGGCAAGAGCGCTGCTTAGGGAACTTGGCATGCCGTTCCGCTCGCGCTAAAAGGCGTCATGCCCTTTGTTGCAGGTGCCAATGTGAGAAAGAAGGCAGGAATTTGCCTTAAGATGCATAAATATCTCCCTTGCAAGCATACCCGGGAGATGAAAGACCGCGCTTTCAGCGTTTTCGGAAGGACATCTCCCAAAGGCTGATGAAGGTTCCATCAGCCTGCCAATATCCTAATCTTTGGTGGAGATCAGTCCATGAAGAGCTACAGTATCGAGGCGATACGTAATGTGGGTCTGTTTGGTCATCAGGGGAGTGGTAAGACGTCGCTGGCGGAGGCTCTGCTCTATACCACAGGAGCCATAGATAGGCTTGGGCGTGTAGACGATGGCACGGCCACGTGCGATTTCGATCCGGAAGAGCAGAGGCGACATATCAGCATCAATGTCGCATTGGCACCCTGCGAGTGGCACGGCACCAAGATCAATTTTGTAGACGCGCCGGGCTATCTCGACTTTGTCGGCGAGGTCGGAAGTGCGCTCGATGTGGTGGAGGCGGCGATCCTGGTAACCCCGGCACAGGGAACGCCGGAGGTCGGCTTCGAGATCGCCTGGGAGATGGCGGCAAACCGCAACTTGCCGCGTGCCGTGTTTGTGAACAAAATGGATCGGGAGAATGCCGATTACCAAGCGGTGGTAACAGCACTGCGCCAACGCTACGGCAATACCATCGCGCCTTTGCAACTGCCGATAGGAAGTGCAACCTCTTTTCAAGGAGTTATTGACCTTGTGGAGATGAAGGCCTTCATCGGTAGCGGCAAAGAGGTGATCTGTGTGGAGATACCTGAGGAGTATAAAGAAGAGGCCGCCCGATACCGTGAGTTGCTCGTCGAATCGGCAGCTGAGGGAGACGACGAACTGATTGAAAAGTTTTTAAGCGGCGAAGAACTTACCCATGATGAGGTAGTGCGTGGCCTTCATGAGGGGATTGACGCCGGCAAAGTGGTGCCCGTGCTCTGTGGCTCGGCCTTGAAAGACATAGGAATGACCGATCTGCTCGATATTATCGTGCACGAGTTTCCGAACCCCTTGGAGTTCGGAGCCGTGCACGGTAAGAACCCACAGACCGGTGCAGAGGAGGTACGCGAAGCTTCCGAGAACGCGCCGTTGGCCGCTCTGGTGTTTAAGACCATTGCCGATCCCTTTTTGGGGACTCTGAGCTATTTCCGCGTGAAGTCGGGCGTCATCAAAATGGGCAGCACCGTGCTGAATGCCAACCGAGGTAAAGAGGAGCGGGTTGGGCAGCTCTACTTCGTCCGTGGCAAAAACCAGGAGCCGACATCGGAGATAAAAGCCGGAGATATCGGGGTGACGGCCAAGCTCGCCGATACGCGTACCGGAGATACCTTATGCGACCCGGCAAAGCCGATCGTGCTTGATCATACGCCGTTTCCGGAGCCGGTGTTTGAGCAGGCCATAGTGGCTAAGTCGAAGGTTGATGAAGATAAAATGGGGCCGGCGCTCCAACGAGTGGCGGTGGCCGACCCGGCATTCCGCTACTATCGTGACCCGGAAACCGGTCAAACGGTGATTGCCGGTGCCGGTGAGACACACCTGGCGATCGTGGTGGAGCGGCTCAAGAAGTTCGGAGCCAATGTAGAGATCGTGGAGCGCAAAGTGCCCTATCGGGAGACCATTAAGGCCAAAGCGGAAGGGCAAGGCAAACATAAGAAGCAGACGGGAGGCCGTGGCCAGTATGGCGACTGTTGGATACGGCTCGAACCCAACCCGGGCGGTGGCATCGAGTTTGTGGACGCCATTGTAGGAGGTGTGATACCGCGCCAGTTTATTCCGGCTGTGGAGAAGGGAATTCGACAGGCCGCGGAAACGGGAGTGCTGGCAGGCTACCCTGTGGTAGATTTTAAGGTGACCTGCTACGACGGGTCGTATCATGAGGTAGACTCGTCGGAGGCCGCCTTCATTATGGCCGGTATTCTGGCGTTCAACAATGTGGCCCCAAAGGCCAATCCGGTGCTGCTGGAACCTATCCTCAATGTGGAGGTGATCGTGCCCAACGAGATGATGGGCGACGTGATGAGCGATCTCTCCACGCGCAGAGGCCGGATTTTGGGCAACGAAAGCCTCGGCAATGGGCGCATGTTGCTGCGGGCGCAGGTGCCTCAGGCGGAGATGCTACGTTATGCCATAGACCTGCGTTCGATAACGCGAGGGCATGGCACCTTCTCGACCTCGTTTTCGCACTATGAGGAGGTGCCGGCGCATATCGCGCAGGCTATCATCACGAAACATAAACAGGAGACGGCACACGCCGGTTAAGGAGCGACAAGAAGGATCGGGCTGGAGCTTCTAGCCCGATCCGCATCGCGAACCACAAGAAGGAGCGCGAGGCAAGGGAGACCTTGCAGATTCTTGGCACAGAGTAGCGATACTTTGTGACAAGGGCGAGACGTTCGCCCTGAAAACCTAGATAGAAGGAGCAAAAATGGCAAAGAAAGCGTTAATTGAAAAGGCGAAGAGAAAGCCGAAGTTCGCCGTGCGTGCCTACACACGCTGCAGCATTTGCGGCAGGCCCCGGGCGGTATTTCGCAAGTTCGGACTATGCCGCATCTGTTTGCGAGAGAGGGCACTGCGCGGGGAGATTCCCGGAATCCGAAAGGCGAGTTGGTAGGAGGAGACCATGGCTTATACAACCGACCCTATCGCCGATCTGTTAACTCGGATTCGCAATGCCAACAAGGCCGAGCATGAGAGTGTGGAGATTTCGGCTTCGCGTTTGAAGCAGGAGATCGTGCGCATTCTGCACGAAGAGGGTTTCATTAAAGGGTATGAGGTGATCGAACAGACGCCTCAAAACAAGATCAGAGTCTATCTGAAATATGGCCCACGCCGTGAGAAGGTCATCACCAACTTGAAGCGAATCAGCAAGCCCGGGCGTCGGGTCTACTGCAAGAAGGACGAGGTGCCGCGTGTTTTGCGCGGCTTGGGGATAGCGATTATCTCCACATCGCATGGTGTAATGACCGATAGAGAAGCGCGTCGCCGCGGTGTCGGTGGCGAAGTTATTTGCTACGTATACTAAGAAGGAGTTGAAGCGATGTCACGAATCGGTAAACGACCTATTGTGCTACCTGCTGGAGTCAGCGTTACCCAAGATGCGCAGGGAGTGGTTACCGTGAAAGGGCCGAAAGGAACCCTCCAAAGAGCGCTTCACCCTGCCATCAAGGTGGTGCAAGAGGGCAACACCGTGCGTGTGGAGCGCCCGACCGATGAGGGGAAAAGCACCGACCGCAGTGAGAACTTTCGTGCCCTCCATGGGCTAAGCCGCACCCTTGTGGCCAACATGGTGGAAGGCGTAACGAAGGGGTTTGAGAAGCAGCTTGAGATCCAAGGCGTTGGTTTTCGCGCTGCCGTGCAGGGTAAGGTGTTGCAACTGAATGTGGGATATTCCCACGCGATTGAGGTGCTGCCGCGCGAGGGGATTGATTTTAGCGTTACCACCGACCCCCAAACGCGTAACCCGGTGATTGTGGTAAGCGGTATAGACAAGGAGCGCGTAGGCCAAACGGCAGCAGAGATACGCCGCCTGCGCGAACCGGAGCCTTACAAAGGGAAAGGCATTCGCTACAAGGGTGAGGTGATTCGCCTTAAACAGGGTAAGTCTGGCAAGCGGGGTGCCAAAGGGAAAAAGTAGGCGTGTTTGGAGTATAATAACGGACTGCGCCTTCCTTTGGCGTTGTGGGCCTACGAAGCCCTCAGAAAAGATACCATGAAGAGCGTCGGGTCGGAAATCCGACGTGGGAGAAGAGAAATGCGACCTGATTTGAAAGAGAGCCTAAGAAAGCGACGTCATCGGCGGGTTCGGGCGAAGATATTCGGTACGGCAGAGCGCCCTCGGCTCAACGTATCCCGCAGCCTACAGCACATTTACGCTCAATTGATTGATGATACTGTGGGGCATACACTGGTCTGTGCCTCTACGGTAGACAAGGCACTGCGCTCAACCCTCAAAACAGGGGGTAACGTAGAGGCCGCCAAGGCGGTAGGGAAGCTGTTGGCCGAGCGTGCGCAGGAAAAAGGCATCACTGCAGTGGTTTTCGATAGAGGTGGATACAAGTATCATGGCCGTGTCCGCGCCCTAGCCGAGGCGGCGCGAGAGGGCGGGCTTAGATTTTAGGAGAGGATATCCGTGTTAACCACAAAGATAGACCCTGACAAGCTGAATTTAGAGGAGCGCGTCGTTCGCACCAACAAATGCCAAAAAACCAAAAAAGGAGGGCGTACCCTCAGCTGGAGCGCCTTGGTGGTTGTTGGTGACGGCAATGGGCATGTAGGGGCCGGCTTGGGGAAGGCTCGTGCCATCCCCGATGCGATTCGTAAGGGAGTGGAGGCCGCCAAGAAAAACATTATCTACGTGCCCATTGTGAACCATACCTTGCCGCACGAAATCATCGTAAAAGAAGGGGCCGCCGAGGTGTTACTCAAGCCGGCCTCTGATGGTACAGGCATTGTGGCCGGCAGCAGCATTCGCGTTATTCTGGAACTGGCGGGAGTACGCAACGCCCTGGCCAAATCGCTCGGTTCGTCTAATGCCATCAACATCTGCTGGGCTACCATGAAAGCGTTGAAGCAGATGAAACGCCCGGATGAAGTGGCCACCATGCGAGACACCTCGTTGCACACCCTGATGCCATGGGCAGCGCCTGCTGAGGAGGAGAGCACGGCAAATGAAGAGCAGTAAACTGCGCATTACCCTTCGACGTAGTCCCATCGGCTATGAAAAATCGCAGGGGTTGACGTTGCGGGCCTTAGGGTTGCGGCATCTTCATCAAACGGTGGAAAAAGCCGATACACCGGCCATTCGTGGGATGATCAACAAAGTTGTTCATCTGGTGACGGTGGAGACGACAAATGAAGAAGGAGCAAAAGGGAAGTAACGATGGCCATCGGATTGCATACACTGGCACCGGCAGAAGGGGCAACACATCGGCGAAAGCGACTCGGCCGCGGAATCGGTTCCGGGCATGGAAAAACCTGCGGACGTGGGACAAAGGGAAACAAAGCCCGTGACCAGATCAAGCCCAATTTTGAAGGCGGGCAGACCCCATTACATCGGCGATTACCACAAAAACGCGGTTTCAAGCCGGTGAATAAAAAACTCTATTCTGTCGTAAATCTATATATACTGGAAGAGCACTTCTCCGATGGGGCTGAAGTAACCCCAGAGGTCTTAATGCAGCTTGGGTTTGTGCGAGAGCTGCACGATGGCCTTAAGATTCTCGGTGAGGGCAACCTAACGAAGAAACTCACCGTGCGTGCTCACCAGTTCAGCGAGCGCGCCCAAAAAGCCATTGAGGCGGCCGGAGGCAAGGTTGAGGTTTTGCCGCCATTAGCGAGGTAATGTTATGATCGAGGCACTGCAGAGAGCTTGGGAAATACCGGAACTGAGGCGCCGTATCCGCTTCTTAATGCTAATGTTTCTTATCTATGCCTTTGGGGCGTTCATTCCCATCCCCGGTATAGATTTACGTAACGCCGCAAACGGTTTCGCGGGCAACGGCGCTGCCAGTAACGTTTTTAACCTTATTAACATCTTTACCGGAGGCTCTCTGCGCCGTGGCTCGGTTTTTGCGATGGGCATTACCCCCTACATTAATGCCTCCATCCTTTTTCAGATGCTCACCGTGGCCTTCCCGGCGCTCGATGCCCTTCAGAAAGAGGGGGAAGCCGGTAGAAAGCAGATCGCCAGATATACCCGGTGGACAACGATTGGCCTCTCCATTCTGCAGGCCTTCGGTGTGATCGTTCTCTTTAAATCCTTCGGCATCAACATCGGGTTGTTCTCGCTGGAGAGCTTTTTGGCGATAACCTCCATGGTAGCCGGCTCCATGTTCCTGCTGTGGTTAGGTGAGCAGGTAACCGAGAAGGGGGTTGGTAACGGGGTTTCTCTGGTCATCTTCGCCGGGATTTTGTTGAACCTGCCTCAGCAAGTAAGCAATATGGTTCAAGAGATCGAGAGCGGAACCGCCTCCTGGTTCAATCTGTTGTTGCTTCTTGCGCTTTTTTACCTCACCGTGCTTGGGGTCGTGTATTTGGTGCAGGGGACGCGCCGAATACCCGTACAACACAACAAGCGCGTTATCGGTATGCGCCAAATACAGGCCGGAGGCGGAGCCTACCTGCCGATCAAAGTGAATACGGCAGGGGTCATGCCCATCATCTTCGCCATTTCGCTGTTGTTGCTGCCGGCAACCTTAGCCAGTTCGCTGAAGGCGCTCCTTTCGCACAATACAACGGGCTTCTTGGGGTTTTTCTATCACTTTGCCGACTGGTTAACACCCCTTGCCAACAAGCTCAGCCCCGGAGCCAGCTCGATAGCGGCCGTTTTCTATGCGCTTTTAACCATTTTCTTCACCTACTTCTACACGGCCATCGTGTTGAACGTGGAGGACATGGCCGAAAACCTGAAGAAGTATGGAAGCTACATCCCCGGTATTCGCCCCGGCAAACCAACGTTTGAGTATCTCGATGGGGTCGTATCGCGAATCACGTTGGCAGGGGCTGTCTTCCTGGCTGTTATCGCGCTGTTGCCCTATCTTGTGCCGGTTATTACCCACTTCTACTCCTTCTCCCTTATTGGAGGGACTTCCCTTCTGATCGTCGTTGGGGTAGCCATCGAGACGCTACAGGCCATCGAGGCGCAGCTTCTGCTTCGCAACTACGAAGGTTTCATCAAGAGCAGCGCTAAGTAGGAGAAGGCTTCTGTGCTTGCGGCTTCGCGACTATGGGGAACGGGACGTTATGTTAAGGCGTACCCACAAAGGTGCGGTGGGGAATGATTATTGTGCTCTTAGGGCCTCCTGGCGTCGGCAAGGGAACGCAGGGGGTGCGTATTTCTCAGCACTTTGGTATTCCCGCAATCTCTACCGGGGCGATGTTTCGTGAAGCCATTGCCAAAGGAACTCCTCTGGGAAAAGAGATTCAAAAATACCACATCGAAAAGGGGGAGTATGTGCCCGACGATGTGGTCATTCGCGCCATAGAGGAGCGTATTACGGAGGCGGACTGCGCCAACGGTTTTCTGCTCGACGGGTTTCCCCGCACGGTGACCCAAGCGGAAGCGCTTACACAGCTGCTTGAACAGCAAGGGCGCCAACTGACGGCGGTTTTAGATTTCGAGGCACCTCAAGAGCTGCTGATACGCCGTTTTAGCGGGCGACGCGAGTGCCCAAACGATGGTTCGACCTACAACCTTGAAACGAACCCGCCGCACCGACCCGGCCATTGCGACCTTTGTGGTGCGCCCCTTGTGATGCGAGAGGATGATCGGCCCGAGGTGGTACAACGCCGTCTTGAGGCCTATAAAGAGAAAACGGCCCCGCTTATAGACTACTATCGGGATAGAGGGGTGCTCTATAGTGTCGATGCCGATGCCGACCCAGACGTTGTATTTGAACGGGTGCTGACTCTGTTGAACCGATTGCGCGGCGAGGCCGGTGAGGAGATGCGATGATACGCTTAAAAACACCGGAGGAGATAGAACGAATACGTGCTGCAGGGAAATTAGCACGGAAAGTGATTGATGTGGTACGTGAGGCGGCCGAGCCGGGAATGACTACGGGCGAACTCGAAGAGATCGCGATTCGTATCATTACCGAGCAGGGTGGGCGCTCTCCTTGTTTGGGCTACGCTCCGCCGGGGCATCCTCCTTATCCGGCGTGGACGTGCATCTCGGTGAATGAAGAGATCGTGCATGCCATCCCCGGCAGCAGGGTGCTGAAAGCGGGAGATATCGTGACCATAGACTGCTGTGTTGAGTTAAACGGATACATTGCCGACACAGCCTACACGTTTGGGGTTGGCCCGCTAGCTCCTCAGGCCGAGAGGTTGCTAAAGGTGACGGAGGAGGCGCTCTACAAAGGGATTGAGAAGGCCAAGCCGGGAAACCGGCTTGGAGACATCGGGCATGCAATACAAAAGTTCGTTGAAGGGCACGGCTATTCTGTGGTGCGCGAGCTACACGGACACGGGGTGGGGCTGCGCATGCACGAGTCGGAAATAGATGTGCCTAACTATGGGCGACCTGGAACAGGTCTGCGCCTGGAGTGTGGAATGACGTTTGCCATTGAGCCGATGGTGAACATGGGGTGTAAGGAGATACGCACCCTTGACGATGGATGGACGGTGGTGACGGCGGATGGCAAGCTATCGGCTCATTTTGAACATACGGTAGCGATCGTGCCCCACGGGGCAGAGATACTGACACAGGGCTAATTCTCTGTGGACTGGAGAGTGCATGCAGACACCTAGAAAAAAAGGAACATCGAGAGGCTCTAAGGGAGGCGGCGGACGCCCCACCGGTGGGCATATGTCGTCGGGAGGGGCGCGTAAACCGGCGCCGGAGACGCCCAAAGAAGAGGGCATTAAAGTCGAGGGCGTAGTCACGGAGGTGCTACCAAACGCCATGTTCCGCGTGGAGATACCTGTAGGCGAGCAAAAACGCTACATCTTGGCCTATATCTCCGGTCGAATGCGCCGCAATGAGATACGCATTTTGCCGGGGGATAGGGTTTTGGTGGAGCTATCGCCCTACGATCTGGAACGTGGTCGCATAACGCACCGCTGGAAGTAGAGGCCCTAGAGCTTTTTTCACAAAAGAGCGCGTACCACAACACATTTTTCTTGGGTTTTGGGGTATACTTTAACGCTCAAACTCCAGAAGGAGGTTAAGCGTATGAAAGTACGCGCGTCTGTCAAAAAGATATGTAACAAGTGTAAAGTCATCAAACGCGAAGGAGTGGTTCGCGTTATCTGTGTTAATCCGAAACATAAACAGCGTCAGGGTTAAGGATCGGGTAGGAACCGGTCTGTCCGAGGAGGAGTAGCTTGGCACGTATTGCGGGTGTGGATTTACCACGTGATAAACGAATCGAATATGCGCTGCCTTATATTTATGGGATCGGTTTGCCGAGCGCGAAGAAGATCGTGGCGCAGGCGGGGATCGATCCATCGCGTCGTGTTCGTGACCTTACCGAGGCCGAGCTAGGGCGCCTGCGTGAGATCATCGAGCGGGAATACCGGGTGGAGGGCGACCTTCGACGTGAGGTTCAGTTGAACATCCGGCGACTGATGGAGATACAGTGCTATCGAGGCTTGCGCCATCGGCGCGGGTTGCCGGTGCGGGGCCAGCGTACCAAAACCAATGCCCGTACCCGCAAAGGAAAACGGCGCACGGTTGCCGGTAAGAAAAAGGCGAAGAAGTAGGAGCGACTTTGTATGGCAAATAAGCAGACGGCTACACGAAGTGGACGTGCTCGAGCGAAAGAGAAGAAGAACGTCGTTCAGGGCATCGCCCATATCCAGGCCACTTTTAATAACACGTTAGTCACGCTGACCGATATGCAAGGCAACACCGTTTCCTGGGCGAGCGCCGGCACGGTGGGTTTTAAAGGCACACGCAAAGGAACCCCTTTTGCGGCCCAAGTGGCTGCGGAACGGGCTGCGCGTGCCGCCATGGAGCATGGGATGCGGCAGGTGGAAGTTTATGTGAAGGGGCCGGGGCCAGGCCGCGAGACGGCCATCCGTTCCTTAATGGCTGCTGGGCTTGAAATCACTTTAATTAAAGACGTTACCCCACTGCCTCATAACGGGTGCCGTCCTCCAAAGCGACGACGTATCTGAGGCGAATCGAAGGAGTGTTTTAGAGGGACTATGGCAAAT
>NZ_DATGKU010000212.1:0-3153 GCF_035294505.1 Chthonomonas sp.
TCTATGCGGTAGCGAACCGATTGTATTACGGGGTGGGGAGCGGGAGCGCGGAGCCGGCGAAGGAAGTGTTCGAGGTGATGAAGCGGGTGGAAGGGATTCACAAGGACAGTGTGCCGGTGGCGTACGTGTCGATCGTGCCGACATGGGAGTCGTTGCAGCGGTGGCGGGAGCGGGGGTGGAGCTGGAACATGATGATGAGCCAAGGTCTGGTGTTGGCAATGCTGGAGGCGCGGATCGCTTTTGATGTGAATCCGAGCACGGAGATGAGTGAGGAGTGGTTAGCAGGGCAGCGGGTGATTGCGTTGTGCGGGGCGTCGGGGCTTTCGGACGAAGAAGCAAGGAAGCTGGGGGAGTGGGTGAAAGGAGGGGGCGGGTTGCTGGCGACGTACGACACGGGGTTGTATGACGGGGAAGGAAGGATGCGGCAGGACGGGGGAGCGTTGAGGGAAGTGTTAGGGGTGGAGATGAAAGGGGAGGCTTTAGGGAGCCAGCCGGAGTGTTACTACCGGGTGCGGCGTGGGCATGAGGCGCTGGGGCGATATGGAGCGGGGGCGCTGGTGCAAGGGGACAGCCGGATGATTCCGGTGGAAGCAGAGGGGGGAGCAGAGGTCATTGCAGAGTGCTGGAATTTGGGGACGGGGGAAGTGCGAGGGCCAGCCGTGATTGTGCATGAGTATGGGAAAGGGAAGACGGTATATGTGAGTGGGAGTTTGGAGGCGTATTATCCGGTGAGCCGTGTGGTTTCCGTGGGGGAGGTGCTGCGGTCGATGATAGAGTATTTGGGGGGAGGGGAGCCGCAGCCGTTCAAGCTGGAGGCGCCGAGGGGGGTGTATGGGGTGCTGCGGCGAGCGGTGAACGGGGATTTAGCGCTGTGGGTCTTGGCGAATGTAGGGTTCAAGGATGCGGCGAGTGGGCGGATGAGGGAGGAATTTGTGCCGGTCGGGGAGGTAGAGGTGAGGATCCGGGTGCCGGAGGGGCGGGGAGTGAAGGGGATGGAACTGATGCGGGCGGGGCAGAGGGTGCCGCACCGGCTGGAAGCGGGCTATGCGGTGGCGACCATCCCAAGGCTCCACATCGCTGAAATCGTGCACTTGAAGCTGGAGTAATTCAAGAACCGCAATTAAGGAGGTGCCTTTGTGGAAAGACTGACTCGTCGTTATTTCCTAAAAATGGGTACAGCGGCTACGGTCGGTATGGGTAGTGCTCGTCTCAGTACTGGATTGGCCGCGTGGCATAGATTTCCTGCTGCTACTGGTACACCAACACCGCCTACGCCTTCTCCGGAGGATCAGGTGCAGCCAGGTAACCTGGTTGCAAATGGGGATTTTAAGCAGGGGAGCATTGGATCGGTACCAGAAGGGTGGTCTGTGGTAGCGGGGAATTCTGCTCTGAAGCCCATCTTCAAGCTGATTTCTGGACAAGGCGGGACACAGGAGTTAATGGCTGAGGGCAATGGCCGCGAACAGTGTTACGGTTATATCCGGTGTCCTGTCCGGCTTTTGGGCGGCAAGACCTATCGCATGCGCGTGAAATTTCGTTTTTCTGGATTCGAGGATGTCAACCGCCACCTGGTGCATGGTGTTTTCACGAAGAGGTTCAATGATGGCATCTTCCAGTATAGGAAAGAAGGAGGCATGGTTGTCGGCGAAGGGCGTTTTCTAGGCCCTGCGGAGGACCAGGACGGAGAGGTTCGCTTGTATTTCCGGTACAGTGCGCGAGGCAGGGTATGGTGGGAGCAGGTTTTACTGGAGGAGTGCGAACCTGTTCCGCCGCGGCCGGTCAAAATAGCAGTGAGCTGGGGGAAGGGCGACCTAAAGCATTGGAGCCGGTGGCTTGATGCAGCGGGGGCTGGCGGGGCGGATATTGCGCTGATGCCGGAGCTGTTTAACGGGATCGATGATCCGATGAAAGCGGAGTCGGAAGACGGTCCGTCGTGGAGGCTGATGGCGAGCAAGGCGCGCCAGTGGAAGATGCACGTGAGCGGAACGACTTACGTTCGGCGTGGTGATCTAGTCTTTAACTCGGCTCCACTCTTTGACCGCGAGGGGAAGCTCATCGGGGTATACGACAAGAACATGGTATACGAGCCTGAGCTTGACCTAGGCGCCTCGCCTGGCGAGGGGTACCCAGTGTTTCAAACCGACGTGGGTCGGATTGGAATCATCATCTGTTATGATAGCTGGTTTCCTGAGACTGTCCAGTTGCTGGCCTTGAAAGGAGCAGAACTGGTCTTGTGGCCCGCTGAGGGAGGTTACAATGGGTTAATGCATGCCCGGTCGGCCGACAACGGGGTCTTCATTGCGGGCAGCATCAGAAATAACCCCGCTGGGGTCTGGGATTCGGCGGGCAATCAGGCCGGAGATGAGAGGCCGGACCCAACCTGTCGTGCACCGAGCGCTATTCTTGATTATCAGAAAGACGAAGCGATGCGCCTCTTTCTGGTCACAGTGGATCTCTCAAAGAAAGTCTCTCCCGGATGGAATGGCGGGCCAATGCGCTCTGCACCGGGCGGACGCCGATGCAGAGAGACTTGCCTGCGGCCACTCGAAGGCAACATTGAGATGGAGGCGAGATGCTGGTACACCGTGTAGAGCAGAATGGACTCAGTAGGCCCATTAATCTGACTCGCAATATGAGGGTAGACAGACAAGGTCGCTCCAACCGGATCGAGGACGAACCGCCGCCAGTAGTGCAAAGAGGGTACTTGGCTGCATGGAAGCCCCATCGCTTCGAATTGAATGAGCCGCAGTGTGAATCCGCCAAAGTGGGAGTATCCACTTGACTTTTGACTTACGTGGCCCCTATATCTTGTGATTTGGGGGCTGAAGCTTTGACCATTGACGCGTAAGTCGCTGGTTCCACGGCCACGGCCTGTTGGACGAGCCGGAAAAACAGCTTGCCCCGGCTGCGCGATCTCCGGCGATTGAATCGGAAGGTGAACTCGTCCAGATAATAGTCCAGGTGCTTGAAACTGACGGCGCCCTGGTGGGTGCCGAGCAGCCATCGCTTCAGCAGCGAGATAACCCGATGGACCCGTGGCAGCAGATCGGACGGTGATTTCTGATGACCTCGAAGAAAGGTGATCCGATGGCGGTAGCCTTCCTTTTCCAGAGGCTCATAGCCCAACCACGCGTCGGTATGCACGACGCTGCC
>NZ_DATGKU010000213.1:0-4122 GCF_035294505.1 Chthonomonas sp.
GATTCGGGAGAAAGGGGGCGGTTGTGTTAAGTTCCTGAAGGGAAGCTTATCAAAGGAAACCGCTAGTAAGCTTATTGGTCTCCCCTCTCCCCAATGGGGGGAGGGGGCTGGAGAGGCGCACGGCGATACAGCGGCCAGAGAAAGAGACGATTACGGAAACTGTGCTGGCCGCAAAGGCGCCGTCCGCGAGGACGCCCACCGCGAGGTGCCCCTCTCCCTAAGAGGGGGAGGGGCTGTTGCGCCTGAAAGACAAAAAAACTTCCCCTCCTTCAGCCATGAAGGAGGGGAGGAACTATCTAACTTCACACCAACCTACGGCACGGTCACGCGCAAACTCCCACCAAAACTACCGCCGCCATAGCTCCCGCGCACCTGCAACAAACCCGAACCGGAAGCTGCCGTAGACGGAAACACCAGCGTCGCCGATACACTGCCCCCGGCAGAGAGCGTGCCTAACGACAACGGCAACGAACTGCTCGTGTTGAACTTCTGCCTCGTGCTGTCCGTTAGAGTTGCCAATGTCACCGCCAAGTTGGTGGCCGACGCTCCTCCGGTGTTGGTTATTGTAAAGGTAACCACCACGTTGTTGTTGCTGTCTCGGCCGATGGAGCTGATTTGCAGGTGGATTTGCACTGCCCCGATTAGGAAGACAAGGGGTGGGGTGGTGTTGTGGATGTTGGGGTCTTGCACCTGCAGGGTGGCAGAACCAGGTGTGGTGAGGAGGTTAGCGGGGATGGTAGCCTGGATTTTAGTGCCATCGGAGGAGACGAAGGTGGGGGTAATGGGGGTAGTGCCGTTCCAGAGGAGGGTATCGTTTTGTGCGAAGCCGTTTCCGAGTAGGGTGAGGGTGAGGTTGTTGGAGCCTGCTGGGGCGTTATTGGGGTTGAGGGTGAGGGCTTGTGGGCCGATACGAAAGATGACACCTAAATTTGTCCCGTACAAGTTACCATCTTTGCCCTGAATGACACCACCATAAGGAAAGGCGCCCTCATAGTAACCGTACGTGAAGCTATGGAGCATCTGGAAGTTGGAGCCATCTGTGTTGAGCTTGAACACCACGCCATAATTAAGGGCGCCTCCAAATTCAGTCGTCCCATACAAAGCCCCATCTGAACCCTGAATAACACCGGCACGGGGATGGGAGCCGTCGGAGTTGTCTCCATTCATGTCGTATGGTGCCGAGAAGGAATGGATCACTTGGAAGTTGGAGCCATCGGGGTTGAGCTTGTACACTACGCCACTATCATGGGCGCCTCCTCCAGCAGTAGTCCCATACAAAGCTCCATCCCTGCCCTGGATGACACCGGCAAAATAGGGATAGACGCCGTCCTGGCTATTGAAGTTATGGAGTACCTGGTAGTTGGAGCCATCGGGGTTGACCTTATACACGACGCCAGCCCCATTGGTGCCTCCACCATAAGTCGTTCCATACAAGGCTCCATCCTTGGCTTCAATGACACAGGCATAGGGAAAGGCGCCGTCCTGGCCATTGAAGCTATTGAAGTGATGGAGCACCTGGAAGTTGGAGCCATCTGTGTTAACCTTATACACCACGCCATACCCAAAGGTGCCTCCAAAGAAGGTCGTCCCATACAAGGCTCCATCACTCCCCTGGATGACACCGGCATAGGGATAGCCGCCGTCATTGCCTCTGGTGAAGGCGTGGATTACCTGGAAGTTGGAGCCATCGGGGTTGACTTTGAATACGACACCCCAACCATAGGCGCCTCCATATGTAGCCGTGCCATACAAAACTCCATCACTCCCCTGAGTAACACCGGCAAAGGGATAGGCACCGTCGGAGTTGGTAGATGGGTATGGTAATGCCGAGAAGGTATGGAGCACCTGGAAGTTGGAGCCGTCGGGGTTGACCTTGAACACCACGCCATCATTATTGGCGCCCCCAATGTGGGTTGTCCCATACAAAGCTCCATCCTTGCCCTGAATGACACCGGCATAAGGATCGGCTCCATCATTAGGGCCATTGAAGTTATGTACAAGTACTACTGGCTCTATACCCTGTGCCTGTGCCCTCCCTATACCGCTCCCATACAACAAAACACCGCACAACAGAGCGACGCTTATCCTACTTAGCGAACCGGCACCACGCCGTACTCCTAGGCGCCATAACATGCCAAGACCTACTAACAGCAATAAACCCCACACACTCCCTAACTCCGGGGTCGTCGCATGACCCCCTACCGTCACACTAAAGTTCTGTGTTACCGAACCCGAAGCACTCCCATCTATGAAGTCTATCTCGTATGTCCCCGTATACACCGTCCCAGACACAGCGTTGGCAGGTACCGTCACATCAAACAAGTCCCCCGTCCAACTCGAACCAACCGTGCCGGCAGGGGTCAACGACGGTGGGGCGTTGAGGAAGTTATCGGTGAAGTCGTTGGCATTGGGGTCGGAATAGGAGGTGTTGTCTCCGGTGAGGTCTATGGGGTTGTTGGGGTCGGTGTTGGTGAGGGTAGTGAAGAAGGCGAAGGTGCTCCCCGGTGCCACCGTGGGATTGGGGTTTTGAAGGGTGAAGTTAAGTTGTGCCTTAGCCGTTTGCAGTCCGGTGAGCAAGCACGCTCCCACCAACAAGGCGAAGAGCCGAACGAAGCGGACGAAACGATTTGTGTTCATGAACATGTCCTCCTTAAGACTGTTATGGGTTGTGAGGGCAGAAGCCGATGATAAGTGAGGACTTCGTACCCATCCATCTTGACTGCAATTTCCGTGCCAATTTTACATGATTTTGGGTGTTTGGAGAAAATCAGGTATTCGATGGGTCTAGCATACCTGATTTTTGGTGGTTTTAGAGGCAGTTAGCCAAGCAAGTTCGCTTTATTCGCCCCCTATCCCATCCTTTCCCCCGATTCGGGAGGTGCTAGCGCACGGCGATGCAGCGGCTAGAGAGATAGGCGATGAAGGAAGCGACACAGGCCGCTGAGGGGGAGGGCGTCGGCCTTGAGGGAAAGGGCGTCGGCCTTGAAGAGCCGGTGAGATAGACGCCTGTCATTTCGAGTCGAAGACAAGATAAACAACTGTCATTTCGAGCTGAAGGCGAGAAATCTTGAGTTTCCATTGCCACCCGTTCCGAGGGGTGAGGCTGCCAATCTCGCGGTTCTAGAGTCAGTCGGTACAGCAAGCTTATCTTGCTCGCCCCCTATCCCGACCTTTCCCCCGATTCGGGAGAAAGGGGGCTATTTTGCTGGTTTTTCCAAGGAAAGCCTATCAACAGGAAACTGAAAGTAAACTTGTTGGTCTCCCCTCTCCCTGATAGGGGGAGGGGCGGGGGGGTGGGGGCCTTGAGGGGAGGGGCTTGAAGAGCTAGCGATACGCCTGTCATTCCAAGCCGCAGGCGAGATAAACAACTGTCCCTTCGAGCAGCAGGCGAGATAAACACCTGTCATTTCGAGCCGAAGGCGAGAAATCTTATGTTTCACTTCCCACCCGTTCCGAGGGGAAGGGATGAGACTGCCAATCTCAAGGTTCTAGAGGCAGTTAACCAAGCAAGCCTGCCTTGCTCGCCCCCTATCCCGGCCTTTCCCCCTATTAGGGAGAAAAGGGGCGGTTGTGTTGAGTTTCCGAAGGGAAGGTTATCATAGAAAACTGCCGATGAACTTATTGGTCTCCCCTCTCCCAAATTGGGGGAGGGGGAGGGCGTTGGCCTTGAGGGGCGGGGGGGTGGGGGCTGATAAGCAAGCCGACTTTTCGCGCCAGAGCAATGTTACCTCGAACCATGTC
Source organism: Chthonomonas sp. (assembly GCF_035294505.1). Lineage (NCBI taxonomy): Bacteria > Bacillati > Armatimonadota > Chthonomonadia > Chthonomonadales > Chthonomonadaceae > Chthonomonas > Chthonomonas sp. The sequence goes on from NZ_DATGKU010000213.1 coordinate 3,742, forward strand.
ATCTCGAACTTTGTCTCGAACGCGATAGCGGATGTCATCGCGAAGCGAAGCTGCGAGATCTTATGCAGGTTGGTCATTGCGGTGGTTGGAGGGGGAACTCTTGCGGTTACCCACCCATCCTCCGATTTGAGAAGCTTGAATGGCAGCCTGTTCCGCCTCGTCTATGAGGCAACAGGCGAAGGAATAAAAACCTGAAACCTCTCTTTCAACCTGTGCGTATTCAGAAAAAATATCCCGTCCAACAACAAGGCGCCCTAAGGGAGCGCTTTTTGGGCTATAATGCTAAGGAAATCCGAAGGATTTCACCGCAAATATCTGTTTCAGCATGAGGTGACCTAACTATGCAGTGGCTGGCGGAAGTCTGCGTGCGACGACCGGTGT